>NZ_JBHWZO010000199.1:0-11598 GCF_042728455.1 Promicromonospora sp. NPDC060204 | reverse complement strand
CGCTCGGCGTGCTCTGGCTCAACGAGGGCCTCATCAAGTACCGGGCCGGGTTCGGGGCCGCCGACATCCAGCTCGTCGTCGACGGCGCCGCCGCCAACTCCAGGGTGCCCGGATATTTCCAGGTCTTCGCGGAGCACGTGCTGGGCGCGGCGCCGGAAGTGTTCGGCGTGCTGATGCCGCTGCTGGAGACCGGCCTGGGCGTCGCCCTGATCGCCGGGGTGCTGACCCTGCCGCTCGCGCTCGTGAGCGTCGGGACCCTGCTGAGCTATTGGTCGGCCGACCAGCTCACGGAGTCCTACCCGGTGATGGTCGCCCTCGCGGTCGTGCTGGTCGCGTGGCCGCTGCTCGCCTCGCGGGTGTCGGTTCCGGCGCTCGTGCGACGCGTCCGGCTCAGCCGAGCGAGCGCAGCACCTCGATGACCGAGGTGATGTGCGTGCGCATCGCGGCCTCGGCCGCGGCGGGGTCCCGGGCGACGACCGCCGCGATGACCGCCTCGTGCTGAGCCAGCGAGACCGCCGACCGGCCGGGAACGCGCGAGAGCGCGAACTGGTGGCGCACCATCTGCCCGTGCAGCTGCGCCACGATCCGGTTGGCGGTCTCGTGCCGCGCGATCTCGCGCAGCGTGGCGTGCAGCTCGGCGTTGAGGTCGCTGTAGACCGCGGACTCCCCGGCGTCGACGGCCTCGCGCATGCGCCGTCCGATCCCCGAGAGCCGGGTCTCGTCCGCATCGGTGAGCCGCTCGGCGGCCCGGGCGGCGACCAGCCCCTCGACGACGCGCCGGATCTCGCTGATCTCGATGGCCTCGTCCAGGCTGATCTCGCGGATCCGCGCGCCCCGGTTCGGCTGGCGCTCGACCAGGCCCTCGGCCACGAGGTCCTGGAGGGCCGCCCGCACCGCGAAGCGCCGCGCCCCGAACTGCTCGCACAGGTCGGCCTCGACCAGCCGCTGACGTGGCGAGAAGTCACCCCGCAGGATCGCCGCTCGCAGCTCGTCCCGCACCTGGGCGTCGTCCACCATCACGTCCCCTTCGCCGTCGTCCCCCGCCACCCCCGGGCGCGAAGCAATTGTCAACAATATGAGCAGCCTACCCGGGAGAAAGCCGTGGTCCGCGGCACCCGGAGGTGCCGCGGACCGTCGGGACCTGCGACCTCGCGTCAGCGTGTGCTGGCTGCACCCATCTCCGCGGCGGCCTGCGCGGCCAGCCGGGCCTTGCGCGTCGCCGGCCCGAAGACCGCGAGCGCCAGAGCGCCCACCACCCAGGTGCCCGCGATGAAGTAGAAGACGGTCTGGTACCCGTGCCCGCTGTACAGGCCGGCGATGATGAGCGGCCCGACGGCGTTGGACAGGCGGCCGAGCCCGTACGAGATCGACGTACCGAGCGAGCGGCCCTTGGTGTCGTACAGCTCGGGCGAGTACGCGTAGGCCAGCGCCGTGTAGCCGCGCTCGAACAGGTTGACCAGGAACCCGAACACGACGATCAGCACGGGCGTGAACGTGAGCCCGTACAGCAGGCCCGACGCGGCGATGACCAGGGCGAACACGACCAGGCACCACTTGCGCTCGAACCGGTCGGTGACCTGCGCGGCGAGGAACGAGCCCAGCGGCGCGCCCACGGTGGTCAGGGCGACGAAGAAGATGGAGTCCTCGACGCTGATGCCCTCGGCGGCCAGGAGGGTGGGCGCCCAGGAGGAGAAGCCGAAGAACCCGATGGTCTGTGTGATCCACAGGACCGAGAGCAGCAGGGTCGGGTAGAGGAACTTCTTGTCCTTGAGCATGGCCAGCCCGGCCCGGGTGGCGGGACCGGTCTCGACGGGCGGCGCGACGTCGGGCAGCGTGCCGTGCTGGGCGATCGCCTGCGCCTCCAGGTCGCGCAGCACCGCGTCCGCCTCGTCGTGCCGGCCGCGGGACTCCAGCCACTGCGGCGACTCGGCGAGCCTGCGCACGAAGAACAGGAAGAGGACGCCGAGCGAGCCCCACAGGTAGACCAGCCGCCAGGACCAGTCGTTGATCGGCACCACGAAGGACGCGATCAGGTTGGTGGCGGGCGTGCCGCAGATGCCGATCATGATCACGTACGCCTGGTACTTGCCGCGCTTGGCGCGGGGGAACAGCTCGTTGATGTACACCACGGCCACGACCGTCATCGCGGACAGGCCCGCGCTGGTCATGACCCGGAACAGCCCCATCGAGAAGATGTCCCAGGCGAAGATCGTGGCGAACGACCACACGCTGAACCACACGGTGGTCGCCACCAGCGTGCGCTTGCGGCCGAGCCGGTCGGCGAGCCCGCCGGCCACGATCGACCCGATGAACATGCCGACGAACGACAGGGACGTCACGTACGCCACGTGGTTGACGCTCGCCCCCCACTGCTCGCGGATGACGGGCGCCGTGATCGCGAACGTGTTGATGTCCGCGAACTCGAAGAAGTAGGTGAAGGCCAGGGCGACCATCGTGGTCTTGTGGAACTTCGAGATCGGCAACCGGTCGATCCGGTTGGCCGCGTTGGTCTGGGTGGTCACTGCGGGAACTCCTCTGTTTCCGCGGGCGTCGTCGCCCGGGTGATCAGGCCTCCGTCGGCCAGTACAGGCGGCGGGGGTTGTCCACGAGCAGGGCCTGCTGCAGCTCGGGGGTGGGGGCGATGTGCGGGATGTGGTCCACCAGCAGCCCGTCGTCGGGCATGTGGTGCTTGAGGTTGGGGTGCGGCCAGTCGGTGCCCCACAGGACGCGGTCCGGGAAGCGCTCGACGACCCTGCGGGCGAACGGCACCACGTCCGTGTAGGCATGGCGCTCGCCGTCCAGGGCGGCCGGGCCCGTGACGGTCAGGCGCTCCGGGCAGGAGACCTTGACCCACACGTCGTTCGCGGCCACGAAGTCGAGGAACTCCGCTAACTCGGGCCCGTCGGGGTCCTTCGTGACATCGGGGCGGCCCATGTGGTCCACCACCAGCGGCACCGGGAGACCGGCGAAGAAGTCCTTGAGGTCGGGCAGGTCGGCGGCCTCGAAGTAGACGACGACATGCCAGCCCAGCGGGGCGATCCGCGCCGCGATCGTCTCCAGCGCCGCGGTGGGCACGGCGTCCACGAGCCGCCTGACGAAGTTGAACCGCACGCCGCGCACCCCCGCGTCGTGCAGGCGGCGCAGCTCGGCGTCGGTGACGTCGGCGCGGACGGTCGCCACACCCCGGGCGCGGCCCGCGGACCGCTCCAGGGCGTCGACTAGCGCGCTGTTGTCCGCGCCGTGGCACGTGGCCTGGACGATGACGTTGCGGCTGATGCCCAGGTGGTCGCGCAGGTCGAAGAGCTGCTGCGCGGAGGCGTCGACGGGCGTGTACTTGCGCTCGGGCGCGAACGGGAACTGCGCCGCCGGGCCGAACACGTGGCAGTGCGCGTCCACGGCGCCGGCGGGCAGCGTGAAGGTGGGCTTCGTGGGGCCCTGGTACCAGTGCAACCAGCCGGGGGTGACGTCGTCGTCGGTCATGTCTGGGGTCCTCAGTCCGTGTAGGTCAGGCCGAGCTCGGCCAGCCGGGGCCGCATGTCGTACAGGTCCAGGCCGAGCTCGCCGGCGGCGAACCGCTCCCGCTTGGCGGTCTCGTTGTCCTCGCGCCGGCGGGCGGCTTCGGCCACCTCCGCGGCCCGGGCGGCGGGCACGACGACGACGCCGTCGGCGTCCGCCACGATCACGTCACCGGGGGTGACCAGCGCGTTGGCGCAGACCACGGGCACGTTGACGGAGCCGAGTGTGGCCTTGACGGTGCCCTTTGCGTGGATCGCGCGGGAGAAAACCGGGAAGTCCATGGCCCTCAGGGTGTCGACGTCGCGGCAGCCGCCGTCGATCACCAGGCCGCGGGCGCCGCGCGCCTTCATCGAGGTGGCGAGCAGGTCGCCGAAGAACCCGTCCTCGCTCTCGGTGGTGCAGGCGGCCACGACCACGTCGCCGGGGCGCACCTGCTCGGCGGCGACGTGCAGCATCCAGTTGTCGCCGGGCTGGAGCAGCACCGTGACGGCGGTGCCGCACATCGCGGCGCCCTCGTAGACCGGGCGCAGGTAGGGGCGCATGAGGCCGAGGCGGCCGAGGGCCTCGTGGACGGTGGCGACGCCGAACCGGGACAGCGCCTCGACGGCGGCGGGGTCGGCGCGACGGATCTTGGTGTGGACGACTCCGAGCTCAGACACGGGTCAGCCCCCTCTCGGTCAGACGCTGGTCGAGCCGCGGGTAGACGCGGCGGGCGTTGCCCTCGAACAGGGCGTGGACGGCGTCGTCGTCCAGGCCGCGGGTCGCGGCGTGGGACTCGACGTAGCGCCGGGTGTCGTCGAAGTGGTGGCCGGTGCGCGGGTCGATGCCGCGCACGGCGCCGATCATCTCCGAGGCGAACAGCACCCCGTCGCGCGGGATGACGTCGAGCAGCAGGTCGGCGCCGGGCTGGTGGTAGACGCAGGTGTCGAAGAAGACGTTGGTGCCGAGCATCTCCTCCGGCTCCGGCCGGCCGAGGGCCTGGGCGAGGCCGCGGAACCGGCCCCAGTGGTAGGGCGCCGCTCCCCCGCCGTGCGGGATCACGAGCCGCAGGTCCGGGAAGTCGGCGAACAGGTCGCCCTGCAGGAGCTGCATGAACACCGTGGTGTCGGCGTTGAGGTAGTGGGCGCCCGTGGTGTGGAAGGCGGGGTTGCAGCTCGTGGAGACGTGCACCATGGCGGGCACGTCGAGCTCGACGAGCTTCTCGTAGACCGGGTACCAGGAGCGGTCGGTCAGGGGTGGCGCGGTCCAGTGCCCGCCCGACGGGTCCGGGTTGAGGTTCACGGTGACGGCGCCCAGCTCGGTCACGGCCCGCTCGAGCTCGGGGACCGACGTCGCCGGGTCGGCGCCGGGCGACTGCGGCAGCATGGCGCCCGCCGCGAACCGGTCGGGGTAGAGCCCGGCCACGCGGGCGCACAGGTCGTTGCAGATCCGCGCCCACGCGGTCGACGTCGCGAGGTCGCCCACGTGGTGGGCCATGAACGACGCACGGGGCGAGAAGACGGTGACGTCGATGCCGCGCTCGTCCATCTGCCTCAGCTGGTGCGCCTGGAGGGTCTCGCGGATCTGGTCGTCGCTGATCCGCGGTCCCGCCGGGTCGGGGGCCAGGCCCGGGTCGGCCAGGGCGGCGACCTGGGTGTCGCGCCAGGCGCCGAGCGGCTCGGGGGCGGTCGTGTAGTGGCCGTGCACGTCGATGATCACGCGGTGGCCTCCTCGTTCTGGTCTGCGGTCGGTGCGGTGGTCGGGTCCCAGACGGCGCGCGGCACGAGCACCTCGCCCGTCATGAGCAGGCGGGCGGTGCGCAGGAGCGCGGAGCGGACGACGGCGGGCGGGTCGCCGCCGTCGAGCCCGAGCGCGACGGAGAACTCGCCCGACGGGTGCTCGACGGAGACGGTGACCTCGCGAGCGCCGTCCTCGCCGTCGGGGCGGACGCCGCCCGCGACCTCGTGCGCCACGCTCCCGGGCAGCACGCGGGCCGTGGCCACGGTGACGGCCGCGAGCACGCCGATCGATTGGTGCGCCACGTGCGGGATGAGCGAGCGGGTGGCGAGGTCGCCGCCTGCCCTCGCCGCCGACACGAGGGTCATCTTGGGGTAGTTCTTCGCGATCACGTCGCCCAGCCCCATGGCCTGGCCGCAGACGAGGCGCAGGCGCTCGACGCGGTCGCGCAGGCCGGCGTCGCCGTCGATCTCGGCGGGAGTCTCGTCGCCGCGTGCGCCGAGCCGCTCCGCGCGCACGATCACCAGCGGCTGGCCGTTGTCGATCAGCGTCACCTCCACCTCGCCGAGCCCCGGCACGACGACGGCGTCGCGCACGTTCCCGGTGGGCAGCAGGCTCCCGGCGACCGACCCCGCGGTGTCGAGGAACGCGATCTGGACGGGCGACGCCGTGCCCGGCACGCCGTCGATCCGGGCGTCGCCCGCATACTCGACGTACCGCCCGCCGGGCCCGGCCGGGGTGCGCACGGTGATCTCCGCGACCGCGCCGGTGTTGCGGGTCAGCACGCGGGCGGTGGTGGTGTCCCCGCGCGGCGTCAGCAGCCCGGTCTCGATGGCGAACGGCAGCACCGCGGCGAGCATGTTGCCGCAGTTCGGCGTGGTGTCCACGGTGTCCGACGCCGGCTGGAGCTGCGCGAACGTCCACTCGACGTCCACGTCGCCGGACCCGGGCGACACGATCCCCACCTTGCTCGTCAGGGGGTGCGCGCCGCCCAGGCCGTCGATCTGGCGGGCGTCGGGCGAGCCCATGGCCGCCAGCAGCACCGCGTCACGCGTGGCGGTGTCCGCGGGCAGCGCCCGGGCGTCGAAGAACAGGCCGCGCGAGGTGCCGCCCCGCATGACGAGACAAGGCACTGCGGTCTGCGGTCCCGTCGTGCGGGCACGACGGTACGACGGGCCATCGGTGGCGGTCACTGCGCTCCTCCTCCATGAGGCATGTCCCGGCACCGTAGTCCATCAACAATCTTGTTGACAATTTTGTCACCGAGAAGCGGCTACTCCTGCGCCCGCCAGGGGCCCCACTTCGTGCCCGGCCTCTCGTTGCGCGTCCACCACTTCGCCTCGTACGCCTGACCGTCGTACACAGCCACGGACCCGGCCTCGAAGATGCGCGACGGCGTCCACCCCGCCACGCCGTCCCGCTCGACGATCTCCTGCCACGGGCCGTACGCGGCGCCGGGCTCCTGGGCGCGCGTCCACCAGGCCGCCCGCCAGGTCGAGCCCTCGTACGAGATCTCGTCACCCGCGGTGTAGACCGCCGACGCGTCCCAGGCGGGCACGGCCGGGGCGCAGGCGTCGTCGCACACGCTGAACGAGGCGAGCACGGCCTTGTGGTCGGACGGCCAGACGGCGTCCGGGGTGAGGATCTGGTCGGCGCTGTCGTCGTCGACCCGCTCGTTGCGGACGATCGTCGACTGCGGCCCGACCACGACCGCGTCGTCGACCGTGACCCGCTCGTCGGGCGTGACGAACACGTAGTCGATCCGGTCGCGCTCGTCGGCCTCGGGCGCCCAGGTGAGGTCCGTCGTCGGGAACAGCGGGTTGTCGGACGGCCACGTGACGCCCGGGTTCGCGACCGGGTCGGGGTGGACCTCGCGGAACGCGTCGACCAGCCCGCCGTCGAGCAGCGTCTGCGTGGACTGCCACGGGATCACCAGGCCGTGGTGGTCCTGGAGATCGGCGGTCGCCTCGGTCCAGTCCTGCACGGACGGCTCGTTGAAGTCGCCGCCGACGACGGCGATGCGGCCCGCCGCGCGCTCGGCCGCGACGTCCGCCACCAGTGCGGCGGCCGTGGCCGGGCGGCCCGACTGCCGGTTGGCCTCCAGGATCGCGTCCACGTCGGTGACCGGGCCGCCAGGGAGCTTGTCCCACGTGTCCCAGCCGTCGGGCCAGTCGCCGAGGACGGCGCCGCCGTAGCCGCGCGGCAGGTAGGTGGCGTACCAGCGGTACTCCAGGTGGCCGCCGTAGGCGACGACCTCGGTGCCGTTCACGTCGAGCACCGCCTTGGTCCACCAGCGGTCCACTGTGCTGGTCTCCAGGATCGGGTACCGCGAGACGATGCCGGTGTCCGTCGCGATCACGTGGTCGTAGCCGAGCAGCGCGGCGACCTGGCGCGGGGCGTCGCCCTGCTCGGGCAGGAACGTGACGTCGGCGTCGGTCTCCTTGAGGATGTCGGCGATCTCGCGCGCGCCGTCGTCGATCTGGGTGCCGCCGTGCCACACGTTGAAGGTGAGCACGTTGAGCTCGCTCACGCCGTCCACCTCGGGCTTGGGCTCCGCCGGCGGCACAGCCTCGCCGCCGGTGACGGTGAGGTCGACCGGGCCGGCGAGCACGTCGTAGCCGTCGTCCTCCAGCAGGTAGACGTCGTACTCCCCCGCGCCGATCGAGGCGGCGTTGTGCGTCCAGCCGGACCGGTCCGCCGGGCCCCAGGCGACCGTACCGGTCGCGTCGGGCACGTACCGCCAGTCGAGGGAGGCCGGCCCGCCCGGCGTCGCGCCGTCGCGGTAGATGCCGATCCAGTTGCGGTCGTGCACGGCGTCGCCGGCGTCGAACGCGATGGAGACGGACTCGTCGGCGGCGATGGCGGCCCGGTCGAGGCTCAGCGCCGGATCGGCGGCGGACGGCGCGGCGGTGGCCGACGGCGCGACGGCCAGCGCGACGAGCGTCGCGCCGACGGCGACGGCCGCCAGCAGGCGTCGAGGTCGTGCAGGTGCGGATGACATCGGTTCTTCTCCCCGGGGTCGGAAATCGGTGCGGCCGCGACGCTACGAGGCACGCGTGGCCGGGCCGTGGCCGCGAGGTGAACGCGCCCGGGGTTGATAGGTCGCATGATCACCTTGACCCCCGGACCGCGGACGCAAGAGATTCGACCCCGAACGGCCCGGGCGGTTTCCGCGCCGCCGCGCACCGGAGCGCGGCGACCTCCGGGCCGGAGCGGAGTGACCATGGAACCGGACCGAAAGCTCGTGCTGGACCGGCGCAGCCTGCTCGTGGGCTCGGCGGTGCTCGGCTCGGCGGCCGCCCTCGGCGTCGCGGCGCCGCCCCGTGCGGCAGCTGCAGTGCCGGGCTTCCCCACGTTCCAGCGGGTCGGCGCCGCCCTGGACAAGTCGGCGCTGGCCTACAACCCGACGGGCGAGCTCATCTTCCCGTCGGTCCGGAACGTCGCCGGCCGGGTACAGAACCCCCTGGGCGCCTGGTACATGTACTACGCCCCGCACGACGCGCCGGGCGGGATCTGCCTGGCCTACGCCGACTCCCTCGACGGCCCCTGGCGGGAGTACTCGGGCAACCCGGTGATCTCCCGCACCTGGTCACCGCACTACTCGGTGAGCCACGTCTCCAGCCCGCACGCCGTCTGGAACGCCGCCGACAACCGGATCTACCTGTACTTCCACGGGGAGAACACCACCACCCGCGTGGCCTCCTCCGCCGACGGGCGAAGCTTCACCTACGAGGGCACGGTGCTGACCACCGCGATGCTGCCCTCGAACGTCACCGAGACGTCCTACGCGCGGGTGTTCCCGCACCCCACGAAGTCCGACACCCAGATCATGCTGTTCATGGGCATGCAGGCCGGGACCCGCAAGATCTTCGTCGGCTGGTCCACCCGGCTCACCTCGGGCTGGCAGTTCAAGCCCGAACCGCTGATCTCGCCGGCCGCGGGCGAGGGCGGCCAGCTCTCGGGCGCCCACTACTGGTCGCGCAACGGGGGCGGGCACGTGGTCTACCACGGTGGTTCCGGCAGCATGCACGTGGCCGACGTCGGCACGAGCTTCGACCGGGAGAACCACCTCGGGGTGCTCTACACGGAGCCGGTGGCCACGCGGGCCGCGGCGCCGAGCTTCGCCGAGGAGGGCGGCCGACTGTACATGTTCTACGAGGCCGGCCAGCGCGGGAACACCAACATCGCGGTGGCCCGCGCCTAGGACCGGCACCCGGGTCGGCCGAGCCCCGGCGCTCAGCCGGCCCGGGCGGGTTCGGCGGCCGCCCACCGCTCGGCCCGCAGCAGCAGGAACATCGGCGGGATCATGAGCAGCACCCACGCCAGCTCCATCCAACCGAACAGCCACAGGGCGAGGTAGAAGACGATCACGCACCAGTACGCGAACCGGGTCAGCCGGCCGCCGCACATCGCCAGCACCCCGACCACCGCCTCGAACGCCGCCAGCAGGCCGATGAAGAGGACCTGGTTCGGCGCCACGACGGCGTGCCACGTGTCGGTCACCCAGACGAAGTAGGACGGGTCCGCGAAGCCGCTGTAGCTGACCCCGGTGACGAGGTTGACCAGGTGCACGACCGCGCCGCCCAGGAGGAACAGCACGCCCACGGCGTAGCGCCCCACGTACCGCGCCACCGCGCTCCGGTACGCCAGCAGTCCCGCGACGAGCGTCGCCACCCCGCAGGCCACCCACAGGATGATCACGAACGTCTCGTCCTGCACGGTCATCACCTCCGCCGGGCCCGTGCCGCGCCGGGCCCGTCCTGCTCTCCTGTTCAGTCTCCGCCGGGCCGCCGCCGGCGGGCACGAGCCGAAGGTCCCGCCACCCGGCGGCATTGGTCCCGGGTGATGGTCCCGGCACGCTCAGGGCTCGACGACGACCGAGAGCATCGCGGTGACCTGCTCGGCGAGCAGGGACGGCGGCGCGTCCCGCAGCGCGGGGGTGGTGATGACGGTGCGCATCAGCCAGACGCCGGCCAGGAGCGCGAGGCCGAGCTCGGCCCGCTCGTCGGCGCCGGGCCCCTGGAGCGCGCCGGCGAAGCGGGCGCCGACGTGCCGCTCGATGCCGGCCCGGACGATCTCGGCGGCCCGCGGGTTGGCGGCCGAGCGGAGCATGAGCTCGAACGGGCCGAGGTGCTCGGCCCCGGGGCCGGTCCGCTCGACGAGGGCCTCGGCCGTGGTGCGGGCCAGGTCTGCGGGCCGCTCGGGGTCGGCCGGGACCATCGTCGCCGGCTCGAAGGACGCCTCGACGACCTCCGTGAACAGCCCCTCCTTGGACCCGAAGTAGCGGTTGACCAGCATCGCCGTGACGCCGGCGTCCGCGGCGATCTCGCGGACGCCCACGCCGTCGTACCCGCGGCGGGTGAACGCGACGAGGGCGGACGACAGGATCGCCTGGCGGGTGGCGGCGGCATTGCGGGAGCGTGCGGGGCTCGTGTCCATGCGCGAAGTCTACGTGTGTATACTCGGAGGGTAAGTCTACGAGCGTAGACATACGGGGAAAGGAACGAACTCATGGATCTGCACCTCGCAGAACGACGCGCACTGGTCACCGGCTCGACGTCGGGCCTGGGCGAGGCGACCGCCCGGATGCTCGCGGCGGAGGGTGCGGCCGTCGTCGTGCACGGCCGTGACGCCGGGCGGGCCCGCGCGATCGCGGACGACATCATCCGCGACGGGGGCCGCGCCTCCGTCGCCGTCGGGGACCTGACGACGGACGAGGGGGCCGACGCGGTCGCCGACGCCGCCCTCGCCGGCGGGCCCGTCGACGTGCTGGTCAACAACGCGGGCGCCTACGAGCACCTGAGCTGGGCGGACGCGACGTCGGAGGCCTGGGCGGTCACCTACGACCAGAACGTGATCTCCGGCGTCCGGATGATCCAGCGCCTCGTCCCCGCGATGCGGGAGCGGGGCTGGGGCCGCGTCATCACGATCGGCGGCGGGCTCGGCGGCCAGCCGATGAACAGCCACCCGCAGTACAACGCCACCCTGGCGGCCCGGCACAACCTCGCCGTCTCGCTCGCCCGCGAGCTCAAGGGCACCGGCGTCACCTCGAACGTGGTGGCGCCCGGGGCGATCCTCGTCCCGGCCGTCCGGGAGCTGCTGACCGGCATCGCCGGCGACCGCGGCTGGGGCGAGACCTGGCCCGAGATCGAGGCCGCCTCGGTGCGCGAGCTCGTGCCGAACGACACCGACCGCTTCGGCCGCCCCGACGAGATCGCCGGCGCCGTCGCCTACCTGTGCGGCCCGCTGGCCGACTACATCAGCGGCGCGTCCCTGCGCGTCGACGGCGGGACCGTCCGCAGCGTGCAGTGAGCACTGTGCGTTGAGCAGAGTGCAGCAGACGACGCGGGGCCCGCAGCTCACGGC
>NZ_JBHWZO010000198.1:0-11617 GCF_042728455.1 Promicromonospora sp. NPDC060204 | reverse complement strand
TCGATGGACCGATCTCAACGCAACCGACCGAACTCAATGCGGCGGCCCAGGATGCCTGGGTGCACCAGGGTCAGCCGCAGGCGGCTGCCTGGTACGGCACGGTCACCGTCTCGGTCGCCTTCTGGCCGTCGACGGTCGCCGTGACGACGGCGGTCACCGCGCCGGTGCCGACCTGCGCCGAGCCCGACTCGAACGTCAGCTCGCCGTCGCCCTTGACCGTCTCCGTCCCGAAGTCGGACGTGACGCGGACGGACGCACCCTCGGCGCCGTCCACCACGACCCGCAGCGTCGAGTCGCCGTCGACGCAGGCCGGGGCGGCCCACACCGTGACGCCGCCCGCCGCGTCCTCCGCCTTGTCGGCGGCCCGGGTCTCGGCCCGCGTCTGGGCGTCCGGTGTCGCGGCCGCCTCGAGCGGCAGCGCGTCGGCGCCGGCGCCCTGGTCGGCCAGGAGCTGCACCTCGGCCAGCGACAGGTCGCCCGCCGAGTCGCCCTCCGTATCGCCCGCCGAGTCAGCCCCGGAACCGCCCGCCGACGCGACGTCCGCCGACGCGACATCCGCAGCCGCCTCGACCACGATCCGCAGGTGCCCGTACTCCTCCGGGTCCTCCACCTGGAACGTCCGGGTCTGCAGCGCCCAGCGGAACGCCTCGCCGTCCCGCTCGTCGAGCACGGTCCAGCTCTCGCCGTCGCCCGACCCCTCCAGCCGCCAGGCCGACGGCGCCGCCGTGCCCGCGACACCCGAGGTCAGCGTGTACGTGCCGACCGTGGCCGTCGTGCCGGACCCGTCCCAGGTGATCGTCGGCGTCGCCGTGACGAACGTCGTGCGCGTGGTCGAGGTGTCGTCCACGAGCGCGTCGGCGTCGGCAACAGAGCCGCCCGAGCCGTCCCCGCCGTCCGCGACCGTCACGGTCCCCGTCCCGGTCGCGTCCCGGTCCGGCATCGGCGGCTCGTCACCCTCGGTGAGCGACGGCGGAGCGTCGCCCGCGCCCGTTCCCCAGGAAGACGGCTCGGCGCCCATCACGAAGTCCAGCCGGGCGCCGCCCGACAGGTCCGCCTGCGACAGCGACGTCGACGTCCGCGACCGCCCGTCCACCCGCAGCGACTGCACGTAGACGTTCTCCACGGAGTTGTTCCGGGCGTTGATCACCAGGTCGCCGTCCGGCAGGTGCACCGTGGCCTTGTCGAACAGCGGCGAGCCGATCGCGTACTGGTCGGAGCCGACCTGCAGCGGGTAGAAGCCGAGCGCGGCGAAGATCCACCACGACGACATCTCGCCGTTGTCCTCGTCGCCGGGGTAGCCCTGGCCGATCTCGCTGCCGACGAACAGGCGGCGGGTGACCTCCCGGACGATCTCCTGGGTCTTGTGGGGCGCGCCCGCGGCGTCGTACAGCCACGGGATGTGGTGCGAGACCTGGTTGCTCATGCCCCACTGGCCCAGGCGGATGTCCCGCGCCTCGCGCATCTCGTGGATGACGCCGCCGTAGCCGCCGGTGTGGGTGGCGTCCTCGGGGGTGGCGAAGAAGGTGTCGAGCTTGTCCTCCAGCCCCTGCTGGCCGCCGTAGAGGTTGCCGAGGCCGCGCGGGTCCTGCGGCGCGTGGAACGAGAAGTTCCAGCCGCTGGTCTCGGTGTAGCCGCCGCCCCACGTGCGCGGGTCGTACTCGTCCGGTGCGTTGAGGAACGTGCCGTCGGCGTGCCGGGGCTGGAAGAAGTCGATCTCCGGGTCGAAGAGCTCGCCGTAGTGCGTGGCGCGCTCCAGGAAGTAGGCCGACTCATCCCGCAGCGTCGCGCGCCGCTCCCGCGGGACCCGACGGTCCTCGGCGAGCGCCGCGGCCATGTTGCCGATGCCGAAGTCGTTGATCAGCCCCTCCAGGCCCCAGGAGACGGACTCGTGGGTGCTCTCCGGCGTGAAGCCGAGGAACGGCGAGGTCTCCAGGCCCTTGCGGCCCACCGCGTTGTTCGGCGGGGCGACGGTGCCGTTCTTCAGCGCCGCGTCGTACGCGTCGAGCGCCTTGTCGGTGGGCAGGGAGCCCTTGAGGTAGGCGTCGGCGAACGCGACGTCGGACGACGTGCCCGTCATGAGGTCGGCGTAGCCCGGCGAGGACCAGCGCGCGATCCAGCCGCCGTCGCGGTACTGCTGCGTGAACCCGTCGACCAGCTCCGCGGCGACGTCCGGGTACAGGAACGAGTACGCGGGCCAGGCCGTGCGGTACGTGTCCCAGAACCCGTTGTTCACGTAGATCTTGCCGTCGACGAGCTTCGCGTTGGTCACGGTGTCGGTCGCCTCGCCCGTGGGCGCGGTGACCGGGCTCGCGTACCTGTAGACGGGCCGCTTGGCGGTGCCGGTGTTCTCGAACTGGGAGTTCGGGTACAGGTTGAGGCGGTACAGGTTGGAGTACAGCGTGACGAGCTCGTCCTCGCTGCCGCCCTCCGTCTCGATCACGCCGAGCCGGTCGTTCCACTCCCGCTCGGCCGCGCGCTGCACCTTCTCGAACGACCGGCCCGTGACCTCCAGGCCGAGGTTGGCCCGGGCCTGGTCCAGCCCGATGAACGACGTCGCCACGCGCAGCTCGACCGTGCGGTCCTCGCTCGTGTCGAACGTCGCGTACCGGGCGCCGGCGCGGTCGCCCGCCGCCTCGCCCACGGCCGACGGCGCGCGGTCGAACGTGCCCGCCACGTACATGCGGGTGCGGCCGACCGACAGGCCGCTGCCGTTCTCGACCCAGCCGGTCAGCTCGCCCGTGGCGGCGTCGAACGACAGCTTCGAGGAGCCGGCGACGCGGTCGACCAGCACGTGGCCCTTGTTGTCCGAGGCATCCGCCGGGAACGTGTACCGCAGCACCGCCGCGTGGTCCGTCGGCGTCACCTCGGCCTTGATCCCGTCGGCGAAGGTCACGCCGTAGTAGTCGGGACGCGCGGTCTCGTCGGCGTGGTCGAACGCCAGGCCGCGCGCGTCCAGGCCGCCGTCGGGCACGCCCGCGCCGGTGGCGGGCTGGAAGGCGAGCTGGTTGCGGTCGCCCATCCAGGGGCTCGGCTCGTGGGAGATGCCGATGCCCTGGAGCACCGGGCGGTTCTGCTCGTCGTTGGCGGCCTGGTACTCGTACAGCCAGCTCTGCGACGAGGCGTTGGTCAGCGGCGTCCAGAAGTTGAAGCCGTTCGGCACGGCCGTGGCCGGCACGTTGTTGCCGCGCGAGAACGACCCGCTGGACAGCGTGCCGCGGCGCGTGTCCACGTAGTTCGTGAGGCTCTTCCCGTCCACCCGCTCGGGCCGGGACTCCAGCGCGACGTCGTCCAGCCAGCCGGCGAACTTCGTGGCGGCCGCACCGCCGTCGTTGTCGTAGCCGAGCAGCACCTGGTCGACGGTCTTCCCGCGCGCGACCGACCCGAGGTCGACCCGCACGGAGTTCCACTGGTCGGCGTACAGGATCTTGCCCGCGCCCTGCCCGGCGGCCGTCGCGGCCGTCCCGTGCGCGTCGCGCGCGTCCAGGTCGGACAGGTAGGTGCCGTCGGTGAACCTCAGGTCCACGCTCGCGTAGGTGGACGGGTACTCCAGGTCGCCCAGCAGCTCGGGGAAGACCTTCCAGCTCAGCCGGGTGTCGCGGCCCACGCGGACGTCGACGTCGTCGTACAGCACGTTGGTCGCGTGCGCCGGGCCGTCGGCCTGGTGGCCGCCGTCGTACCGCAGCGAGGCGGTGCCGGTGAAGCCGACGCCCTTCTTGTTCGTGAAGTCCACCGTGGTGGGCCCGGAGCCGACGGCGGTGGTCATCGGCCGGTCCGCGGGCTGCTCGGAGAGGTCGGCGGACAGGTCCCAGTCGGCGAGCTGCACGATGCCCGCGCCCGCGTTCTGCGTCACGTCCAGCCGGAACCAGGTGTACGCGGCGGTCGGACCGTCCAGCTCGAAGACCCGCTGCTGAAACCGGTCCTCGAAGGCCTCGCCACTGCGCTGGTCGATCGTCTCCCAGGTCTCGCCGTCGGTCGAACCCTGCAGCGTCCAGGCGCGCGGGTCGCGGTCGGCGAAGTCGTTCGCGGAGGTCAGCGCGTAGGCCGTGACCACGGTGGCCTCGGTCATCTCGTAGGTGGCCCACCCCGTGCGCGCGAACGTCAGCCACTTGGTGGCCGACGACGCGTCCGCCAGGTCGGCCGCGCCCTCGTTCGGCAGGTTCTCCGCGCTCGCCGCGACATTGCCGACCCGGTCCAGCACGCTGCCCGGCAAGCCGACGACGAACTCGCCGACGTTCTCCTGCCACGGCGCGCCGTCGCGCTGCGCCGGGGTGTTCTCCAGCGGCGCCGCGTCGTCGTCCTCGAAGGAGGTGGCGAAGTCGCCGCCGGCTCCCCCGCCCGGCGCCGTCGCGGCGTCGGCGGTGCCGGCACCGAGGGGCGCGGCGCCCGCCGGACCCGCTCCGGCGGGGACGGCGAACGCGGCGCCCGAGGGCACCGCGAGCAGCAGGGCGAGTGCTCCCGAGAGAGCGGCGGCCGCGTGCCGGGATCTGGCTCGGCCGGTGACTGTGGACATGGGTGGTCTCCCTCGTCGGCTGACAGCGCTGTCGCGTGCCGAACGTAGGTGCAGGCCAGGCCTGGTGTCAACGGGGCGCCGCGGGGACCGCGGCCCGGTCCCTCAGCGGGGCGGCCGCTCGCCGCTGCCGCGGGTGACGACGTGCGTGGGCAGCACCACCTGCTCGACCGTCCGGTCGGCGTCGGCGGACCGCGCGACGGCGAGCTCGGCGGCCCGCCGCCCCATCTCCACGGCGTCGTAGGCCACCACGGTGATGCCCAGCAGGTCGGCGAGCTCGAAGTCGTCGAAGCCGACCACGGCGACGTCCGCCCCGCCCGGGGTGTCGCGCAGCGCCTGGAGCGTGCCGACGGTGGCCCGGTTGTTCGCGGCGAGGATCGCGGTGGGCGGCTCGGGCGCGGCGAGCAGCTCCAGCGCCAGGTCGCGGGCGGCCGCGGCGTCGTGGGCGCCGGAGCGGACCCAGCGGTCGGCGTCGGCCACCCCGGCCTCCGTCATCGCGGCGAGGAACTCGTCGCTGCGCTCCTGGTAGGTCCACAGGTGGGGCTCGTCGCCCACGAACGCGATGCGGCGGTGGCCGTGCGCGAGCAGGTGGCCGACGGCGGCGCGCGTGCCGCCCCGGTTGTCGATGACCACGGTGTCGACGTCCATCCCGGCCGCCGGCCGGTCCACGACCACCACGGGCAGCCCGGCTGCGATCTCGCCGCGCAGCGCGGAGTGGTCGGCGCCGGCGGGCGTGACGATCAGGGCGCCGACGCGGCGTTCGAGCAGCTCCCCCGTCAGGGATGCCTCGCGTTCGGGGTCCTCGTCGGACGACGCCGTCAGGAGCTGCAGCCCGTGCTCCCGCAGCTCGCGCTCGATACCGCTGGCCAGGGCGGAGTAGAACTCGTTGGCCAGGTCGCCGGTGATGAACCCGACCAGCCGCGAGAGGCCGCCCCGGGCCAGGTCGGCGGCCACGGCGTTGCGGCGGAAGCCCAGCGACGCCGCGGCGTCCTGCACGCGCTCGCGCGTCGCGGACGCCACGTTGGGCTCCCCGTTCAGCACCCGGGACGCGGTCTTCAGGCTCACCCCTGCGGCCTGCGCCACCACCGCCAGCGTCGGACGACGCATCACCTCAGGCCTCCCGTCGCTTGCGCATCAGCATGTCGATGATGATCGCCAGCAGCAGCACCGCGCCGGTGACCATGTACCGCGCGGCCTGGTCCACGTTCATCAGCGTGAGCCCGTTGGCGATGGACTGGATCACCAGCACGCCCAGCACGGCCGACCAGGCGCTGCCGCGCCCGCCGAACAGGCTGGTGCCGCCGATCACGGCCGCGGCGATCGCCACGAGGTACGTGTCCGCTCCGCCGGTCCCCTGGTTCGCGGCCCCGAGCCGCCCCGCGGCGAGCACGCCGCCGAGCGCGGCCAGCGTCGAGCAGGCGACGAAGCACAGCACCACGGTGCGCTGCACGGGCACCCCGGCGAGCACCGCCGCCCGCCGGTCGCCGCCCACCGCGCGCACCGACCGCCCCCACCGCGTGCGGCGCAGCAGCACGTCCGTGACCACGACCAGGCCGGCGAACAGGACCACGGTGTAGCCGATGCCGCGGGCCGTGCCCAGGTAGGCCACGATCGCCGACAGCACGGCGGCCAGCACCAGGGTGCGCACCACGATCTGGGGCACGCTCGCGCAGGCGAGGTCCGCCCGCCGACGTCGGACCCGGGCCACGACCTGCACCGTCGCCGTGGTGGCCACCACGACCACCACCAGCGCCCAGGCCACGGCGGGCGAGAGGAAGCCCTGCTGCACCGACCGGACGAACCACGACTCGAACGGCAGGTTGATCGAGCCGTACGGCCCGAGCACGCGCAGCTGCACCCCGGCGAGGAACAGCAGGCCGGCCAGGGTGAAGACGAAGCTCGGCAGCCCGAGCCGCGTCGAGAGCGCGCCGTACGCCAGCCCGACCACCACCCCGCACGCCAGCGCGGCGAGGATCGCGAGCGCCACGGGCCACCCGAGCGTCACGGAGCCGACGGCGACGACGGCCGCGGCCAGCCCGCTGACCGAGCCCACGGACAGGTCGATCTGGCCGACCAGCAGCACGAGGACGACGCCGAGGGCGATGACGCCGACGGGGGCGCTCTGCAGCGTGAGGTTGACCAGGTTCTCGGGGGCGAGGAACGCGGGGTTGACGGCGCCCATCACCAGCCAGATCACCACGAGCGCCCCGACGATGGGGAGCAGGCTGTTGCCGCCGCGCACCCGCTGCCAGACGGCTCCGGTCAGGCCGCCCGTGCCGGCCAGTCCCGTTCCGGAGAGCCCGGCACCGGTGCCGCCCTGCTGCGCGGTCATCGGCGCACCGCCCGGCCGGACTCACGGCCGGACTCGGCGCCCGACCGGGTGCCGCCGCGCGCGCCGGAGCGGGCCCCGGTGTGCTTGGCCCCGGGCCGGACCGCGCCGGTCATGGCGGCGAGCAGGTCCTCGTAGGACGCGTCGCCGTCGAACACGTCGTGCACGCGGCCGAGCCGCAGCACGAGGATGCGGTCGGCGACGGCCTGCAGGTCGCCCGCCTGGTGGCTGACCAGCACGACGGCGTGGCCGCGCTCCCGCAGCCGGACGATGAGGTTGAGCACCTCGGCGGTCTGGCGCACGCCGAGCGACGCCGTCGGCTCGTCCAGGACGACGACGCGCGGCGAGCCGAGCAGCGCGCGGGCCACGGCGACGGTCTGGCGCTGCCCGCCGGACAGGGTGCGGACGGGGTCGCGCACGCTGGGCACGCTGGCGGCGAGCTGGTCGAGCAGCCGCCACGCCTCGCGCTCCATGGCGACCTCGTCGAGCAGGGGCCCGCGGCGGGTCTCGTGCCCGAGGAACAGGTTCTCCACGACGTCCAGGTCGTCCACGAGCGCGAGCTCCTGGAACACCGCGGCGATGCCGAGCGCCCGCGCGGCGGCGGGCGAGTCGAGCACCACGGGGCGCGCGTCGAGCAGCACCTGGCCGGCGTCGGGCCGGTGGGCGCCGGCGAGCACTCCCGCCAGGGTGGACTTGCCCGCCCCGTTGTCGCCGACGACGGCGAGCACCTCGTGCTCGTGCACGTCGGCGTCGACGTCCACCAGGGCGCGGACGCCGCCGAACCGCTTGGAGACGCCGCGCAGCGAGAGCACCGGGTCGCTCATGGGGTGGCCTCCCCGATCAGGCCGGCGCGCTCGCACGCGTCCCGGTAGGCGGGGACGCAGATCTCGTCGGTCGTGTACACGTGCCCGTCGACGATCACGTGCTGGACGTCGTCGACGCCCACGGCGCGGGGCGCCAGGAGCACGGTGGGCACGCCCTGGATGACGGCGGTGGTGCGCGGCTCCTCGCCGCGCAGCACGCGCACCGCGAGCTCCGCGGCGGTCTGCGCCTGCTGGTCGGTCGCCTTGTAGACCGTCATGTACTGGTCGCCCGCGATGATGCGCTGCACCGCGGCCAGCTCGCCGTCCTGCCCCGTCGTGACGGGGACCGGGTCCAGGCCCGCGGCCTTGGCCGCGGCGATCGCGCCGCCCGCTATGCCGTCGTTGGCGGCGAGCACGCCGTCGACCTGCCCGGGGAACCGGGTGAGCATGGCCTCGGTCCACTCGGTGGCCTTGTCCGGGCTCCAGTCGGGCGTGTAGTACTCGGCGAGCACGTCGATGTCCTCTCCTTCGAGGGCGCGGCGGGTGCCGGCGGCGATGGCGAGCGCGTTGGGCTCGGTCGCCGATCCGTGCACCAGCAGCACCCCCGGCCGGTCCTCGGCGTCCGGTCCGGCGTCTGCGTCTGGTTCAGCTTCTGTCTCAGCGTCTCGTTCCGTGACGCCACCGGCAAGTGCCGAGCCCAGCAGGAAGCCGATGAACTCGTAGTCGTACGACACGTAGTAGTCCGCGCCGTCCACGAACCGATCGTAGGCGATCACCTGGGCTCCCAGCCGCTTGGCCTGCGCGACGATACCGGCGGCGGCCACGGTGTCCACGGCGTCGAGCACCAGCACGTCGGCCCCCTGGGCGAGCATGGACTCCGCCTGCTGGAGCTGCGCGGCGGCGTCCTGCCCCGCGTTGGCGTACAGCACCGTGCAGCCCGGGCAGCGGCGGCCGGTGACGGCCACGAACGTCGGGTGGTCGGACGCCTCGTAGCGGGCGGTCTGCGCCTCCGGCAGCAGCAGGCCGATCGTCCCCTCGTGCGGCACGCCTGCGGCGCCCGCGGGCTCGGACGGCGCGCACCCGCCGAGCCCGGCCACGAGCGCCAGCCCGGCCAGGGCGGCCACAACCGTCCGGCGGGTCATGAGCTCACCCCCAGGGAGCCGAACATCCGGGCCTGGTCGAGCGCGGCCGCGAGGGCGCCGCGGACGCCGGCGTCGGCCCCCAGCGCGGACGGGACGACCTCGACCGGGCCGCGCGAGGTGGCGACGACGCGCTGGCCGAGCGAGGTGCGCAGCGGTTCGAGCAGCAGCTCCCCCGCCTCGGCGAGCTTGCCGCCGATGACGACGACGTCGGGGTCCACGAGGTTGCAGAGGTTGGCGAGGGCCACGCCGAGGTGGCGGCCGGCGTCGAACACGACCCGGCGGGAGCCGGCGTCGCCCTCGCGGGCGCGGGCGACCAGGTCGGCGAGGGTGAGGTGCCCCGCCTCGGGCGGGAGCATGGCGAGCAGGCTGGAGGCGCCGACCAGCATCTCGAGGCAGCCGCGGTTGCCGCAGCGACAGACGGGGCCGTGCTCGTCGACGGACACGTGCCCGATCTCGCCGGCGACGCCGGACCGCCCGTGCACGGCGCGGCCGCCCAGCACGAGCCCGCCGCCCACGCCGTGGGAGACGCGGATGTAGGCGACCGAGTCGTGCCCGGCGCCCGCGCCGAACCGGGCCTCCGCGATCGCGGCGAGCGTCGAGTCGTTGTCGGCGGTCACGGGCACGTCCAGCTCGGCGGCGAGGATGTCGTCGACGTGCACGCCGTCCCAGCCGCGCATCATGCCCACGGTGACGACCTGGCCGGTGCGGATGTCGACTGGCGCGGGTACCCCGACGCCGACGGCGAGCAGCTCGGACGGGTCGGCGTCGACGGACTCCAGCATCTCCCGGATCAGCATCGCGGTGCGCTGCAGGCCGGCGTCGGCACGGTGGTCGGGCGCGAGCGGCATGCGCTGCTCGGCCAGGACCCGCATGGACGCGTCCGCGAGCGCGACGCTGAGGGAGCGCATGCCGAACCGGATGCCGGCGACGACGCCGAGGTTGCGCGCGAGCGTGACCTGGAGGGCGCGGCGGCCGTTGCGCACCGACTGCGAGGTGTGCAGCACGCCCGCGACGGTGAGCTCCTTGACGATGTTCGAGATCGTGGCTGGGGACAGCCCTGTGACGCCGGCCAGCTCGATCTGCGTGAGAGAGCCACGCTGCTGGACGGCGCTCACGATCCGGGCTCGGTTGGCCTCACGCAGTGAGGTCTGCGAACCCGGTGTTACCCGATCCGCGCGCACAGCGCCCAGGGTAACCGCCTTCCGCAATGCCCCGGTCGGGAATCGACCTGGTATGACTGCTTTGGATACACGAACTGAACGTTCAGGTCACGATCCAGCGACGCTTGCGTTCATTTCTTGACACCAAGGCTCCGCCGCCGTTCGATAGGACCCGGGTTCACGGGCGTACAGGCGCGCCCGGCCGGTCCACAGGTACGACGCCGTCCTGGCCGCGAGGAGAATTCACCCTCGCCAGGTACGACGACGCCGTCCCGGGTCGGTGCTCCAGCGACCGAGGAAGGTTGAGGGACCCCAGATGCGAGTGAACCGGAGGATGACCGCGACGGTGGCGACAGCCGCTGTGCTCGGTCTCACGCTGGCCGCGTGCGGCGGCGGCGGTGACGGTGGCGAAGGCAGCGGCGAGAGCGGCAGCGCCGACCAGGTCGAGGTGTTCACCTGGTGGGCTGCCGGATCCGAGAAGGCCGGCCTCGACGCCCTGGTGGGCGTGTTCAACGAGCAGCACCCCGACATCGAGTTCGTCAACGGCGCTGTCGCCGGTGGTGCGGGCTCCGCGGCGAAGGACCTGCTGCAGACCCGTCTGCAGGCGCAGGACCCGCCGGACACGTTCCAGGCCCACGCGGGCGCCGAGCTGCAGGACTACATCGACGCCGCGCAGATCGAGGACGTCTCCGACCTTTACGACGAGTTCGGCCTGACGGACGTCTTCCCGGCCGACCTGGTCGACCGGCTCTCCACGGAGGACGGCGCGATCTACTCGATCCCGTCGAACATCCACCGCGCGAACGTCGTCTGGGCCAACCCGACGGTGCTCGAGGACAACGGCATCGACCCCGAGGCCGAGTACGCGGACCTCGACGCCTGGATGGCCGACCTGGAGAAGCTCGACAAGGCCGGCGTCACGCCGCTGTCGGTGGGCACCACATGGACCCAGGTCCACCTGCTGGAGACCGTGCTCCTCGCCGACCTGGGCGCGGACGGGTACAGCGGCCTGTGGGACGGCTCGACCGACTGGGAGAGCCCCGAGGTCACGGCGGCGCTCGAGGACTTCGAGACGCTGATCGGCTACACCAACGACGACCGTGACGGTCTCGACTGGCCCGAGGCGACCCAGATGGTCATCGACGGCACCGCGGCGTTCAACGTCATGGGCGACTGGGCCGTGGCGGCGTTCGAGGAGCAGGACAAGGTGCTCGGCACGGACTTCACGGCGGCCCCGGTCCCGGGCACCGACGGGACGTTCGACTTCCTCGCCGACTCGTTCACCCTGCCGGTCGGCGCCCCCCACCCGGACGGCGCCAAGGCGTGGCTGGAGACCGTGGGCTCGCTCGAGGGCCAGGTCGCGTTCAACAAGGCCAAGGGCTCCATCCCGGCCCGGACCGACGCCGACCCGGCGGAGTTCTCGGAGTACCAGCAGACCGCCATCGAGTCGTTCGCGAACGACACGATCGTGTCCTCGCTGGCGCACGGCGCGGCCGCCCCGGTCGCGACGCTCAACGCGATCTCCGACGCCACCAGCAAGTTCACGACCGGTGCGTCCGACCTCGCCGGCTTCCAGTCCGAGCTGGCCTCGGCCACGCAGAGCTGACACACGGGCGCGAACAGCTCCCGCGTAACGCACACCGCCGTACGTCGCGCGCCGTCGGGTCCATCCCGAC
>NZ_JBHWZO010000197.1:0-11706 GCF_042728455.1 Promicromonospora sp. NPDC060204 | reverse complement strand
ACCTGAGCGTCTGACGCGTCAGCGCACCGCTTCGGCGTCGTCGTGGTAGTCCCGGGCGACCGGCGGCATGTGCCCGTCCGTGCCGTCGGCGTACTGGTCGGCCGAGCCGTAGGCCCCGCCGTCGTCCGGCTCGGCGTCGGGCGACGCCTGGTCGAAGACCTGGGCCGGCTGCTCGCCGCGGATCAGCGCGAGCGCGGAGGGCAGGTCGTCGGCGGCCACGAGCACGTCGCGCGCCTTGGACCCCTCCGAGGGCCCCACGATCTCCCGCGACTCCAGCAGGTCCATGAGGCGGCCCGCCTTGGCGAAGCCCACGCGGAGCTTGCGCTGCAGCATGGACGTGGACCCGAACTGCGTGGTGACCACGAGCTCGGTGGCCTGCAGCAGCAGGTCGAGGTCGTCGCCGATGTCCTCGTCGACCTGCTTCTTGGCCGCGGCGGGCGCCGCGACATCCTCGCGGTAGATGGGCTTGAGCTGGCCCTTGACGTGCTCGACCACCTGGTGCACCTCGGACTCGGTGACCCAGGCGCCCTGGACGCGCATCGGCTTGGCCGCGCCCATGGGCAGGAACAGGGCGTCGCCCTGGCCGATGAGCTTCTCGGCGCCGGGCTGGTCCAGGACCACGCGCGAGTCGGCGAGCGACGACGTGGCGAAGGCGAGCCGCGAGGGCACGTTCGCCTTGATCAGGCCGGTCACGACGTCGACGGACGGGCGCTGCGTGGCCAGCACGAGGTGGATGCCCGCCGCGCGGGCGAGCTGCGTGATGCGCTGGATCGAGGCCTCGACGTCGCGCGGGGCGACCATCATGAGGTCCGCGAGCTCGTCGACCACCACGAGCAGGTACGGGTACGGCGCGATCTTGCGCTCCGAGCCCGGCAGCGGCTTGACCTTGCCGGCGCGGACGGCGACGTTGAAGTCGTCCACGTGCTTGTAGCCGAAGGTCGCCAGGTCGTCGTACCGGGCGTCCATCTCGCGCACCACCCAGTCGAGGGCCTCGGCGGCCTTCTTGGGGCTGGTGATGATCGGGGTGATCAGGTGCGGGATGCCCTCGTAGATCGTGAGCTCGACGCGTTTGGGGTCCACGAGGATGAGGCGCACCTGCTCGGGCGTCGACCGCATGAGGATCGAGGTGATC
Organism: Promicromonospora sp. NPDC060204; assembly: GCF_042728455.1. Taxonomy (NCBI): domain Bacteria; kingdom Bacillati; phylum Actinomycetota; class Actinomycetes; order Micrococcales; family Promicromonosporaceae; genus Promicromonospora; species Promicromonospora sp. NPDC060204. Next base: position 10,574 of record NZ_JBHWZO010000197.1, on the reverse strand, counting down.
ATCGAGTTGATGAAGCTGGACTTGCCGGCGCCGGTGGCGCCCGCCACGAGGATGTGCGGCATCTTGGCGAGGTTCGCCACCACGTAGCCGCCCTCGACGTCCTTGCCCACGCCCATGACCATCGGGTGCTCGGTGCGCCGCGCGGCGCCGGAGCGCAGCACGTCGCCCAGCACGACGGTCTCGCGGTCGGAGTTCGGGATCTCGATGCCGATCGCGGACTTGCCCGGGATGGGCGACAGGATGCGCACGTCCGCGCTCGCCACCGCGTACGCGATGTTGTTGGACAGCGACGTGATGCGCTCGACCTTGGTCTTGGCGCCCACCTCGACCTCGTACCGCGTGACGGTCGGGCCGCGGCTGAAGCCGGTGACCTTCGCGTCGACGCCGAACTGCTCGAACACGCCGGTCAGCGACTCGACCACGCGGTCGTTCGCGGCCGACCGCGCCTTGTGCGGCGGACCCTGCACCAGGACGTCCTCGTCCGGCAGCAGGTACACCGTGTCGCCCTCCAGCATGGGCTGCACGCCCCGCGGCATCGGCTCGGCGTCCCGCGGCGGCCTGGGCCCGTCCTTCTTCGCCGACGACGTGGGCTCGCCGTCCGGCCCGAGCACGCCGGGGCCGATGGCGGGGGCGCCGGTGACCTTGCCGGCGGACTGGCTGGTGGGGATGCGCTGGGTCGTGGCCTTCCCCGTCTTGCCGGCGCGCTGCTCGACCTCGGCGGCCTTCTCGAAGGCCTCGTCGCCGGTGAACCCGGCGAGGCGCTCCTTCTCGGCGGCGATCTCCTGCTTGGTGCGCCGCTTGCGGCGCCTGGGCTCCGGCGTGCCGTCGTGGGCGGAGACGCCGTCCGCCAGGGCGAGCCCGTCCTCGCCGACCTCGTCCGCCTCGCGGTGGTTGCCCGTGAGCCGGTCGTAGAGGCCGCGCAGGCGGGCGGGGATCCGGTGCACCGGCGTGGCGGTGACGATGAGGATGCCGAAGAACCCGGCCAGCACGTAGAGCGGGATGGCGAACCACTGCGTGAGCCCCGTGACCACCGGCGTGGCGAAGAGGAAGCCGATCACGCCGCCGGCGTCCTGCACCGGGGTGAAGCCGTCAACGGGCGACGGCAGGCCGGCGCCGATGTGCACGAGCGAGCACGTGGCGACCACCAGGAAGCTGAGCCCGATCGCCACCCGGCCGTTCTGCTGGGTGCGCTCCGGATGGCGCATGACGCGGAAGGCGAGCCACATGAGCAGCACGGGGAGGGCCACGCCCGCGACGCCGAGCGTGCCCGCGACCACCGCGTGCACGCCGTCGCCGAAGGGGCCGTCGATCCCCCACCACTCACGCGCCGCGACGATGACCGCCACGGCGAGAAGTGCGAAGCCGACGCCGTCGCGCCGGTGGTCCGGTTCCAGTTCCTGCCCTCCCTGCCCTTCCGCGTTCTGTGCGCCCGTGCCCGTCCCGGTGCCCGACCCGTCGGGCGCGGTCCGCGGTCCGGCGGCGCGGGTGGCGCCACCGACCGCGTGTGCCATGCCCATCCAGAGGCCCCGGACCGCCCGGACCGGCCACGGCGGGCGGGACGGTGCGGGCGCAGCCTTGGCGGCCGGGCGGGTAGCCCCCCGGCGCTGTGTCGATCGCTTCGACGCTGCGGCCCGGGGCTTGGCGCTCTTCGCGCCCTGCCCGGAGCTCTTCCCGGAACCTCGCCGGGCCGACGTGCGGGTCGCCATGATGTCGCCACCGTAACCGGCGACGACGGCCCGGCCCAGGAACCCTCGCGGTGTGTCCTGGACCGGGCCGTCGTCCGGTTTGCCCGACCCGCTCAGGCCAGGAGCAGGCCGATCGCGAGCATCACGACGCCCGCGCCGAGGGCCACCGCGCCCACCGGCAGCAGCACGACGGCGCGGTTGGGGCGGGTGCGCCCCTGCCCGATCGCGGAGAGGAAGAACCCCGCGGGCAGAAGGATCGCGGCGCACAGCACGCCGGTCGCTGCGAGCCAGCGGGCGAAGCCGGTCAGGTCCGTCGCCTCCGTGAGCAGCAGGCAGAGCAGACCGAGGATCACCAGCACACCCGCGTGCGCGTGGCCGGCGCGGAAGAAGCTCTTCTGCAGGTCGGTGGTGGGCATCCGGCCGCCGAAGACCTTGAGCAGGAAGAAGCCGCCGGACTCGATCCCGACGACGGTCAGCAGCACGATGCCCGCGGTGATGCGGGCGGGGTCCGAGAGCTCGAGCACGACGTCCTCCTATGGGTTTCCGTTGTTTTGTAACAGTGTTATCAAACATCGTTCGCAAACCGGCGTCAAGGCTTCTAGACTCACGGCATGGCCCGACCCCGACTGCACGACGACGCCCTGCGCACCCGGCTCCTGGAGGTCACGTCCCAGGTGGTCTCGTCCGACGGCGAGGGAGCGGTCACCGTGCGCAAGGTCGCCGCCGAGGCCGGGACCAGCGCGTCGGCGGTCTACGCGCTGCTCGGCTCGCGCGAGGCGTTGGTCGGGGCGGTCGCGGAGGAAGGTTTCCGGCGGTTCGCCGAGCACCTGGCCGCCGTCGGGCAGGGCGACGACCCGGCGGCGGACCTGCGCGACCTCGGCCGCGCCTACCGGAGGTTCGCCCTGGCGGACCCGCACTTCTACCGCGTCATGTTCTACCGCGGGGTGGCGCCGGCGGACCGCGAGCCGGCGGCCGCCGTCGACAGCGCGACGTTCCGCGTGCTGCGCGACGCCGTCGCCCGGGTGCTGCGCGACGCGCCACCCGAGCACGTGGGGACCGCCGCCCTGGGGCTGTGGGGGCTGGTGCACGGGCTGGTGTCGCTGGAGCTGGCCGGGCTGCTGCCTGGCGACGAGGCGGCGCGGGCGGCCACGTTCGACGCGGCCGCCGGGACGGTGGGGTCCGCGCTGCTGCGGGGCTGAGCGCTCAGAGCGGCCGGGCGCTCAGTCCCCCGCCGCGCGCCAGGCCTCGACGTCGGCCAGGTGTGCCGCGACCCGGTCGCCGGGCAGGAACGACCCCTGGAAGGACGCCGCCGCGAGCGCCGCCCGCTGGTCGCGGGTGAGGCCGAAGGCGGCGGTGACGGCGTCGTCGACGTCGTCCACGTAGGCGCCGAAGTAGGGCGGGTCGTCGGAGTTGATGCTGACGAGCATGCCGGCGTCGATCATGGCGGGCAGCGGGTGCGCGGCCAGGGAGGGAACGGCGCGCAGGCGCACGTTGGACACCGGGCAGACGGTGAACGGGACCTGATCGGCGGCGACGCGGGCGACAAGAGCGGGGTCCTGGACCACGGCGATGCCGTGGTCGATGCGCTCGGCATGCAGCAGGTCGAGGGCGTCGCGGACGTTCGCGGCCGGGCCCTCCTCCCCCGCGTGGGCGGTGCGGCGCAGCCCGGCCGTCTCGGCGCGGGCGTAGAGGTCGGTGAACAGGCCGGGCGGGTAGCCGATCTCGGCGTTGTCCAGCCCGATGCCGACGATCGGCGCGCGCATCACGAGGAGGCGTTCGAGGACGGCGAGCGAGTCGGTGACGGGCCGGTCGCGGTGGAACGAGGCGATGAGCAGCGTGGACACCCCGTGGTCGGCGGCGCTGGTCTCCAGGACGCCGGCGATGCCGCCGACGACGTCCTCCAGCGGGACGCCGCGTGCGAGGTGCGCCTGCGGGTCGAAGCTGAGCTCCGCGTGCCGCACGCCCGCGCGGGCCGCGCGGCTCAGGTAGGCGCGGGTGAGGTCGGCGAAGTCGGCCGCGGTGCGCAGCACGGCCATGTTCGCGGTGTACAGCTGAAGGAACGCGCCCAGGTCCGCGAAGTCGTAGGCGGCGCGCAGGCTCTCGGGGTCCGGGTGGGGCAGGGCGACGCCGTTGCGGGCAGCCAGCTCGAAGGTCAGCTCCGGCTCCAGGGTGCCCTCGACGTGCACGTGCAGCTCTGCCCGTGGCGGACGGGACGACGGTGCGCTCGTGGTCATGACGGCAGGTTACGTGGCGGACTTTCGTGGGGAGTGTCAGAGGGCGCTACTAGCATCGCGCCCACCATGACGACGCAAGAGACCCCGACGGATTCACCGCACACGTTCCAGGTCGACCTTCGTGGGTTGGTGGACCTGTTGTCCCAGCACCTGTACGCCAGCCCTCGCGTCTACGTGCGCGAGCTGCTCCAGAACGGCGTCGACGCGATCACCGCGCGGCGTGCCCTCGACCCCGGCGCTCCCGGCACGGTGCGCATCCGGGCGACCGGCACCGACCTGCGGGTCACCGACTCCGGGATCGGCCTGACCGAGCCGGAGGTGCACCAGCTCCTGGCCACGATCGGGCGCAGCTCCAAGCGCGACGGCCTCCAGGAGGCCCGTAAGGAGTTCCTCGGCCAGTTCGGCATCGGACTGCTGGCCTGCTTCGTCGTGGCGGAGACCATCCGGGTGGTCAGCCGCTCGGCCCGGACGCCCGACGCCCTGCCCGTCGAGTGGGTGGCGCGTGGCGACGGCTCGTACACAGTCCGCACCCTCGACGTCGCCGAGCACCCGGAGCCCGGTACGACGGTCCATCTCGCGGCCCGCCGCGGCAGCGAGCAGTGGTTCGAGGCCGACCGGGTGGCCGACCTCGCCGCCGACTTCGGCGCGCTCCTGCCGTACGACGTCCGCGTGGGCGACGAGCCGATCACCGGGCAGCGGCCCCCGTGGGAGGCCGAGCACCCCAGCCCGACGGCGCGCGCCGCCGCGCTGTCCGCCTACTGCCAGGACACGTTCGGGTTCGCACCGCTCGACTCGGTCGAGCTGGACCTGCCGCTGGTCGGCATCCGCGGGGTCGCCTACGTGCTGCCGGGTGTGGTCAGCCCAGCGCAGCGTGGCGGGCACCGCGTGCACCTCAAGGGCATGCTGCTCACCGACCGCGCCGAGACCCTGCTGCCCGACTGGGCGTTCTTCGTGCGGTGCGTGCTCGACACCGACACCCTGCGCCCCACGGCCAGCCGTGAGCAGCTCTACGAGGACGAGACGCTGGCCGCCGTCCGCGACGCGCTGGGCGACCGGGTCCGCGGCTGGCTCGCGCAGCTCGCGACCACCTCGCCGGAGCGCCTGCGACGCTTCCTGGCCGTGCACCACCTGGGGGTCAAGGCGCTCGCCCTGCACGACGACGACGTGCTGCGCACCATGCTCCCCTGGCTGCCCTTCGAGACGTCGGAGGGCGAGCTGACGCTCGACGACCTCGCCCGCCGGCACCGGACCGTGCACTTCACGCGCACGGTCGACGAGTTCCGGCAGGTCTCCGCCATCGCCGCGGCGCAGGGCATGGCCGTGGTCAACGGCGGGTACACCTACGACGCCGCGCTGGTCGAGGCGCTCCCGCTGGTCCGGCCCGACATCAGCGTCGAGGAGCTCGACGCCTCGGTCGTCACCGCGCACCTCGACCACGTGGACCCGGCGGCCGAGCTCGCGCTGGCCCCGTTCCTCGCCACCGCCCGGGCTCGCCTCGACCCGCTGGACTGCGACGTCGCCGTGCGGGCGTTCCACCCGGCGTCCCTTGCCGCGATCCACCTCGACGACCGGTCCGCCCGGCACGAGCGTGCCCGCGCCGAGGCCGAGAGCCAGGCCGACGACCTGTGGGCCGGCATCCTCGGTTCTCTGCGGGACGAGGCGCCCCGCGCCCGGCTCGTGCTGAACCACCTCAACCCGCTGGTGCGCCGCATCGCGGGTCTGGCCGAGCCCGACCTGGCCGGCGTGGCCGTCGAGGCCCTGTACGGGCAGTCGCTGCTCCAGGCCCGCCGCCCCCTGCGCCCGGTGGACCAGGCGCTAGTGAACCGCGCGTTCGGCGAGCTGCTGGAGTGGGCCGCGCCCGTCGTGCCACCCGCCCGCCACGACCGGCCGGGCGACCGGCCCGACACCCAGGAGACCGACCGATGACCGAGATCACCGACCTCGCGATGCTCCAGGAGGCGATCTGGGAGAACAACCAGCGTCCCCACGGCACCTCGCAGGCCGCGGCGGCGGAGAACATCCTCGCCCAGGCCGAGCTCCTCGGGCCCGAGGCCGAGATCAAGGCGGTCTTCCACCTGATCAGCGCCTACGAGTTCAGCGCGGACCGGCACAAGGTGCTGGTCCCGTTCGCCCGCGCCCTGCGGCTGTGGGACCAGGACCCGAGCGTCTTCGACCATGCCGCCACCCACGCGCTGTTCTGGGACTTCAAGTGGGTGACGACGGGCATGCTCGACCTGCCCCGGGTACCGCTCGCCGCCATCGAGAACTGGCAGACGGAGATGGAGCGGCGCTACCGGCTGGCCGGCCACACCGACCGGGCCGTGCGGATGTCGGAGTTCTACATCGCCGACCATGTGGGCGACACCGAGCGGGCGGGGCGGGCGTTCGACGGCTGGCTCGCCGCCGAGCGCGGCGAGATGGCGGACTGCCACGCCTGCGAGACCGCCCGGCAGGGCGAGTTCTACTCCGACCAGGGTGACGACGCCAAGGCGGTCCGGCACTGGGAACCCGTGCTCGACGGCCGGCTGACCTGCGCCGAGGAGCCGCACCGGGCGCTCGCTCGCTCGCTGCTGCCCCTGGTCCGGCTCGGCCGCCTCGACGAGGCCCGGACCAACCACCTGCGCGGCTACCCCATGGTCAAGGGCTCGGAGAGCCTGATGCACTCCGTGGCCAAGCACATCGAGTTCTGCGCGCTGACCGGCAACGAGGCGCGCGCGCTCGAGCTCCTCGCCGACACCCCCGGCTACTTCCAGGCCGACGGCGAGCCCGAGCCCCGCATGGGCTTCTACGCCGTGACCGCGCTGCTCATGGACCGCCTGGTCGCCCTCGGCCGCGGCGACCTGCGGGTCACCGGACCCGCCGGCCGCGCCTGGACCGCCGCCGAGCTGGCCGGGCACGCCCGCACCGAGGCGCTCACGCTGGCGGGCCGGTTCGACGCACGCAACGGCACGACGGCCGTGAGCGAGCGGGTGCAGGCCGGGCTGGACGCCCGGCCGCTGCTGGACCGGCTGCCGCTGGGCCTGCGCGCGGTGCTGCCGGCCGGGGCCGGCGCGTCCCCGGCCGGCGGGGCGCCGACGTCCGGCGTGGCGCAGGGCCTGGTCGGCATGCCCGCGGGCACCGCCGGCGTCGCGACGGAGGAGGCCGACGACGCGGCGGAAGCCGAGGGTGCCGACGGCGTCGACGAGATGCCCGCCGCCGTCCGCGCGGCGCTCGACCGGTACGAGAAGGCCCGGGAGAACGAGGACCTGGCGGGTATGCGAGCGGGCATGTCGGAGGCGATCGACCAGGCCGGCGAGGCCCCGGCGCCCGGCTGGCGCGCGGGCGCCCACCTGCAGCTCTCCGAGGTGCTGGCCGCCGAGGAGGACCTGCCCGGCGCCGTGCACCACGCCTACGAGGCCGTGGCCTGGGCCGACCTCTCCGACCGGAACGTCGCGGTCGTGGCCAGGACCCGGCTCGGCGCCCACCTGATGGCGGGCCGCCGGCTCGACGAGGCGGCACCGGTGCTGGAGCAGGCCCTCACCGACCTGGACCCCTCCCCCGAGGTGCACGGCGAGGGCACCCTCGTGCAGGTCCGCTGGTGGCTCGGCGACTGTGCCGCCGACCGCCACGAACCCGCTGAGGCCGCCAAGCACTGGCTCGCCGCCGCGCAGGTGGCGCAGCACTGGCCGGAGCAGGACGACCACGCAATGCTCGCCACCCTCGCCGCGGAGGCCCTGGAGCGGGCCGGGGAGAACCTGTCGGCGGAGCTGGCGTACGAGCGGGCGGCGGACCTCTGGGCCGAGACCGGTGACGCGCTCCGTCAGGTGCGCACCACCCGCGCCTGGGCGTGGGCCGTCCGCGGCCGCGACGTCGCCGAGGCGGGCCGGATCATGACCGGCGCGACCCGGGTGTGCGAGGCCGCGCTCGCCGACTCGACCGACCCCGACGAGCTCGCCGAGCTGCGGCTCCAGCTGCCCGAGACGCTCGAACAGCACGCCCGGGTGATCGCCGACGAGGACGTGGAGACCGGCCGCTTCGGCGGGCTCTACGCCGGCGCCCTGGAGGAGGCGTACGCGCTGGCGAGCCGCGCCGAGTCCCTCCTGCGGGAGTCCGACGACGTCGCCCGCTGGTGCCGCGGCGCCCTCCTCGCCGCCGAGCTCGCGGTCGAGTCCGGCAGCACCGCGAGCGGCCTGGAGCTGGTCGCGGCCGTGGAGGCGCGGATCGAGGGCGACGAGGAGCTGCGCGGCTTCGGCGGCCACGCGGGCTGGATCCGCGACCAGGTCATCAGCTGACCGACTCGTGGCGCGTCCGGCCGGCATACCCGGTCAGCGGCGCGCCACGACCGGGTGCGGCACGGTCTTGTACAGCCGCACCGAGGCCAGCAGGAGCCAGGCGAACCCGACCACCACGGCCAGCCACAGCCCCGCCACGCCCGCGGTACCCAGTGCTACGCCGCCCACGAAGCCCGCGAGGACCACGACGCCCGCCACCCGGGACCACAGGGCGGCCCGGCCCTCGCCGCGCCGGGCGAACCACGCGCCGAGCAGCAGTGCCGCCACCCCGAGCGAGACGAACCCGACGCCGCCGAACGCAAGGTGCAGGATGCCGGAGGTGCCCGGCGTCGTGGCGCCGTCCTGACCGGGCGGGAACCCGGGCATCGGGTCGGGCGGGAAGACCGCGCTCGCGATCATCGCGACGCCGTAGATCCCCACGGCGATCCCCGTGCCGCGGGCGTGGGCCCGCGCCATGCCGACGCCCGCGACGAGCACCATCAGACCGCTCAGGGCCAGGTTCGTGACCTGCATCCAGCCGAGCTCGCCCAGCATGAGCACGCTCAGCGGGTGCCGCGAGAAGTCGAAGCCGTCCCGGGTCAGCGCCAGGGTCAGCCCGACCACCAGGTAGAACGGCCCCGCCACCACGCCCCAGCCGAGCATCGACCGCGTCACCGCGGCCGCCGTGTCGAACTCCGTCTCCTGTGCCATCTCGTCCTCCCGGGCCGTCGCGCCGGCCTGCTACCGGCGTCGTCCTACGTCGTTGGACGTCGGGGGCGCCCCAAACTCAGCGGAGGCCAGGTCCAGCTGCGCACGCCGGACGCGCAGCACGATCACGGTCCAGGCCCAGCAGGAGATCGCGGCCAGGATCGCAGCGAACACGTACGACTCGCTGACCACCAGCACCTCGTCCTGCAGGACGTCACCCCCGAGCACCCCGCCGCGCCAGCCCTCGGCCGTCCAGGACAGCCAGAGCATCACGAGCCAGCAGCCCCACCAGGGCAGGAGGACCCAGCCCAGCCGACGGCGCAGCGTGGCCCGCCAGACGTCCGAGACCGCGAGCGCGGGGAACCAAAGCTGCAGCAGGGGAACGACCCAGCCGAGCCAGGTCCACACGATCGACAGCCGGAACCGGTGGCCGACGCCGAGGGCCTCGGCGAACCGCCTGCTCTGGTGCAGCCAGAGCGACGCCACGACGAGCACCGCCACCAGGTAGAGCCGCACAGGCAGGTAGGCGGCGTCGAACACGGTCGGGTCTGTGTCGTCGTACGACAGTCCTCGGTCCACCGCGACGCGCCAGGTCTCCTCGGACGCGTCGCCGGCGAAGCCGAGGACGACCAGCCAGGCCACCCAGACCCAGGCCAGCACGATCACCGCGACGGCCAGTTCGGTCGGCGGCCGTCGCAGCGGGGCCGTTCTGGCAGGCTGCGAGGGCGCAGCCGACGGCTCCCACGGCAGCTGGGGGTCGATCACGACCCGTACCCGCTGCCGGCGGCGATGCGCTCCCGCTGGGCGCGCGTGATGTCACGGATGATCCGGATCCACAGGAAGAGGCTGACGATCATCGCGACCGTGGCAACGGCCTCCATGGGAACCATCACGTCGGCGGCGGACTGCGCCGATCCAGGGTTGCCGGCCGCCGTCAGCCGGCCAACGAGGTTCGAGACGCTGAGAAAGACGAGCCACGTGCCCCACCAGGCGCCGATCTCCGAGACGGGTCGCGGCGACGTCGCACGCCGGACGTCGCGCACCACCTGGAACGGGAACCAGAAGGAGACCACCGGCACCCACCAGCCGAGCCAGGCCCAGACCGGACCACGCTTGTGGATGAAGGTCGGGTTGGCGGCCACGGCCGTCGACCGGCTCTGGTACAGCCAGATGGCGGTGACGATGAAGGCCGCAATCTGAACCACGACCGAGAGGACGCCCATACCGTCGTACGCAGTGAACTCGCTGTCGATGGCCGCCTTCCCCGCCTCGGCCGCCCGTTCCATCGCCTGCGCGCCCTGAGGTGCCAGCAGGAGGGACAAGACGCGGGTGGCGGTCCAGGCACAGGCCAGCACGATCGCTGCCATCCCCGGCCCGGCGGTGCTGCGCAGCGGCGGCAGGAGCTGCGGCGGGGGTCCGTACGCCTGGTGCAGAGGCGGCCCGTAGCCAGCGCCGGACACCGGGGAGGCCGCCGGCACCGGAGCACTGGGGTGCGGCGTCGAACCCGCAGGTGGGACAAACGGGTCATGCGTCATGAAGGTGCCTTTCCGCGCTTTCTGGGGAACACCTGAACGCTAGTCACCCCGCGCCACGCCTCCAGGCCAAGAGCCGGGTGAACTTACGCTCGGGCAACCATCGGCGCCGGGCAAGCACGACAACGGGCGGGGTAACGCTGAGGTAGCAGTGCTACCTCAGCG
>NZ_JBHWZO010000196.1:0-11729 GCF_042728455.1 Promicromonospora sp. NPDC060204 | reverse complement strand
GGGCGGACCCGGCGCCCACCGCCGTCCGGCTATTTCGCGAAGGTGACGTCCTTCAGCGCGTACTCGCCGTCCACGCGGGGCTCCCAGGTGATGTCGGGGCTCACCGCGTAGTCGGCCATCGGGGTGTAGAGCGGGATCAGGTAGGCGTTGTCCCAGTTCACCTGCGACAGCTCTCCGAACACGGCCTCGCGGTCGGCGCCGTCGACCGTGCGCTGCTCCTCGACCAGCGCCTGCGTCTCGGGCGACTTCGCGTAGTCGTTCTGGCCGCCGGCGAAGAAGTTCGTGGCGGGCATGTCGGCGTCCATCGTGGTGGGCGCCCACGTGTTGAGGTAGAGGCCCTCCATGTTCACGGTGCCGTAGATCTTGTTCGAGAGGCTCGCCTGGTCCATCCCGACGAGCTCGACCTTGATGCCGACGGCGTCGAGGTAGCCGGCGATCGCCTGCGCCACCTCGGAGCTGAGCGGGATACGGCCGTCGGTCGCGTACTCGAAGGGGATCGCCTCGCCGTCGTACGAGGACTGCGCGAGCAGCTCCTTGGCGGCCTCGGGGTCGTAGCCGGGCGCCTCGGCGTCCGCCGCGTGGCCGGTGACGTTGGGCGCGACGGGCTGGTCGTTCGCGACGGCCCGGCCGCCGAGGGCCTGCGCCACGAGCTCCTCCTTGTCGATCGCGAGCTGGACCGCGCGGCGCACGAGCGGGTCCTTGAGCGCGCCCTTCGTGGAGTTGGTGCCGAGGAAGATCACGCCGTTCGACTCCCGCGACGCGATCTCGGCCCCCGAGCCGTCGACCGCGGAGACCTGGTTGGGCGAGATGAGCGCGACGTCCAGGCTGCCTGCGATGACGCCGTTCAGGCGCGCCTCCTCGTCGGCCACGGTCTGGAAGGTGAGCGTGTCCACCTCCGGGGCGCCGCCCCAGTAGTCGTCGTTGCCCTCCAGCACGTACTCGACGCCGCGGGTCCAGCTCACGTACGTGAACGGCCCGGAGCCCACGGGTGCCTCGACGAAGCCCTCCGGGCCGAGCTCGGTGTACACGTCCTCGGGCACGATCGACACCGCGGTGGTGATCGACGGCCACGGCGAGAACGGGGAGCTCAGCGTGAACACGACGGTCGTGTCGTCCGTCGCCTCCGCCGACTCCAGCATGCCCATGTAGCCGCGGATGTCGGAGTCGGGCGTGGCGAGCACCTGGTTGTAGCTGAACGCGACGTCCTCGGCCGTCAGGGGTTCGCCGTTGTGGAAGGTGACGTCGTCCCGCAGCGTGAACGTCCACTCGGTGAAGTCGTCGTTCGGCGTCCACGCGGTCGCCACGGACGGCTCGATCTCGCCGTCGGCGTTGAGCGTGGTGAGCTGGTCGTAGAGGTTGTAGTAGTAGTTGAAGCCGGCCAGCGAGCCCTCCACGAGCGGGTCGGGCTGCCGCTCGGGCTCGGTGACGGCGCCGACGGTCAGGTCGTGCGAGACGGCGGCGGAGCCGCTGGCGGCGGAGCAGCCGCTGAGGGCGAGGGCCGCCACGAGGGCGACGGCGGCGGCAGGTCGGGTGCGGTGTCGGAGCATGCTGCGTTCCTTACGGTTCGGGAGTCAGGGGCGGGGCGGCGCGCCGGGGCGCAGGTACGGGTCGGGGTGCGGGATCGACGCCAGGAGGGACGCGGTGTACGGGTGCCGCGGCGCGTCGAAGATCTGGTCACGGTCGCCGGTCTCGACGATGCGGCCCTGCCGCATCACCGCGACCCGGTCGGACAGGTGGCGCACGACGGCGAGGTCGTGGGCGATGAACAGGTACGACAGGCCGAGCCGCTCCTGCAGGTCCATGAGCAGGTTCACCACCTGCGCCTGCACCGAGACGTCGAGCGCGGAGACGGGCTCGTCGAGCACGAGGATCTCGGGGCGCAGCGCGAGCGCCCGGGCGATGCCGATGCGCTGGCGCTGGCCGCCGGAGAACTGCGCCGGACGGCGGTCCTGCACGTCGGCGTCGAGGCCCACCTCGGCCAGCAGCTCCACGACCCGCTCGGGCGCGTACCGGCCGGCGATCCGCAGCGGTTCCGCGACGATGTCGTGCACGCGCATGCGCGGGTCGAGCGACGAGTACGGGTCCTGGAAGACGAGCTGGACGCTGCTGAGCACCTTGCGGCGCGCCGCCGGCGCGAGCCCCTGCATGCGCTGCCCGAGGATCGAGACCGAGCCGGACGCCGGGGTGTTCAGCCCGAACACCGTGCGTACGAGCGTGGACTTGCCGCAGCCCGACTCCCCCACCAGCCCGAGCGTCTCGCCGCGGCCGAGCGTGAGGCTCACGCCGTCGACGGCGTGCACCACGCTGTGGCCGCGCAGGCCGCGGCGGGAGGTGAACCGCACGTGCAGGTCGTCGATCTCCAGGGCGGCGCTCATGCGGTCACCGCCCGGGCGAACTCGCGCGTGCGGTCGGCGTGGTGGCACGCGGACTCGTGCGCGGCGTCCCCGCCGTCCGCCGCCCGCCGCAGCTCGGGCCGCGTGGTGCCGCACAGCTCGGACCGGGCCGGGAGCTCGCAGCGGGTCGCGAACGCGCACCCGGGCGGGCGCCGGGTCGGCGCGGGCGGCGACCCGGGGATGGCGTACGCGCGCGACCCGGCCCGCTCGGCCGACAGCAGGCTGCCGAGCAGCCCGGCGGTGTACGGGTGCCGCGCCTCGTCGAAGACGGTCCACACGGTGCCGCGCTCGACGATCCGGCCGGCGTACATGATGCAGATCTCGTCGGCGACCTGCGCCACCAGGCCGAGGTCGTGCGTGATGAGCACCATCGCGGCGCCCGACGTCGCCCGCGCGTCGGCGAGCACGTCCATGATCTGCGCCTGGATGGTCACGTCGAGCGCCGTGGTGGGCTCGTCGGCGATCAGCAGGGCGGGCCGGTTCGCCATGGCCATCGCGATCACGGCGCGCTGGCGCATGCCGCCCGACCACTGGTGCGGGTAGCTCCGGGCGCGCTCGGCGGGGTCGGGCACGCCCACGTCGGTGAGCAGCTCCTCGACGCGGGCCAGCACCTGCGCGCGCGGCGTGCGCGGGTGGTGGGCGCGGACGGCGCGGGCGATCTGCGCGCCGACCCGCTTGACGGGGTTGAGCGCCGTCATCGGGTCCTGGAAGACCATCGCGAGCTCGTTGCCGCGCAGCGCCCGCAGCTCGCGCTCGGGGAGGGTGAGCAGGTCCTGGCCGCGGAACCGCACGGTGCCGGAGAACACCTCGAGCCCCTCGGGCAGCAGGCCGAGCACGGCGGCCATGGTCAGGCTCTTGCCCGAGCCGGACTCGCCGACCAGGCAGAGCACCCGCCCCTCGTGCACGGTGAAGCCGACGCCGTCGACGAGGCGCACCTCGACGCCGTCGGCGTCGCGGTAGCCGACTGACAGGTCGTCCACACGGAGCAGCACTGGCGTGGTCATGTGGTCCTCACTTCCGTCGCCGCGCCGGGCGCAGGTCGCGCTCGGCCGTGAATCGCTGGCTGATCAGGTTGGTGCCGATCACGACCAGGAAGATCGCGATGCCGGGCACCACCGAGAGGTACGGGGCCTGCCGGATGTACTTCTGGCCCTCGCTGATGAGCAGGCCCCAGCTCGGCACGGGCGGCTGCACCCCGAGGCCGAGGTAGTCGAACGAGCTGGTGAGCAGCAGCACCGCCCCGATGTCGCTGGACGCGAGGATGAGCATCTGCACCGCGACGCCGGGGGCGATGTGGCGGCTGATGGTCCAGGTGGCGGAGGCGCCCTGGATGCGCGGGACGAGCACGAAGTCGCGGTCGCGCAGGGTCATGGCCGTGCCGCGCGCCACCCGGGCGTAGCCCACCCAGTAGGTGGCGGCGAGCGTGATCACCATGAGCCACACGCTCGGGCCCACGGCCGCCGACAGCGCGATGAGCACGAGGATCACGGGCATCGCGAGCTGCACGTCGGCCCAGCCCATGAGCACGTTGTCGAGACGGCCGCCGTGGTAGCCCGCGAGCAGTCCGACGACCATGCCGATGATCGCGTTGACGACCACCACGAGCAGCACGATGCCGAGCGAGACGAGCCCGCCGAGGGCCAGGCGGCTCGCCAGGTCGCGGCCGAGCATGTCGGTGCCGAGCGGGTGGGCGGCGTCGGTCAGCGGCGGCACGAACGCCCGCGACAGGTCCTGCGCGTACGGCGCATAGAGCGGCAGGAGCGGGGTGACCACGCAGAAGAGCACGACGGCGGTCACGAGCACGACGCCCGTCCGCTCCAGCGGGGTGAGGCCGGCGGCCGCGGCGGCGGCGCGTGCCGCCGCCGGCTTCCTGATCCGGCCGGTGTCCTGGGCAGTGTCCTGGGCCGTGTACGTCGTCATGCGCGCCTCACTCTCGGGTCGATGAGCGCGCTCGCGGCGTCGACCAGCAGGTTGGACAGGATGAACAGGGCGGCGACGACGATCAGCCCCGACTGCACGACCGGGAAGTCGCGCGAGTAGACGGCGCTGAGCATGAGCTGGCCCATGCCGGGCCACGCGAAGACGTTCTCGACGATCACCAGGCCGCCGAGGAACGAGCCCAGGTTGATCGCGGCGATCGTGAGCACCGGCAGGGACGCGTTGGGCAGCAGCTCGCCCACCACCACACGGAACCGGTTCTCGCCGCGGGCCACCGCCGTGCGCGCGTAGTCGAGCCGCCCCTGCTCGGACAGGGAGTTGTCGAGCAGCCGGGTGTAGACCACGAACTGGGCGGTGGCGATGGTCAGCGCCGGCATGACGATCGCCAGCGGGTCGCGGTTGCCGAGCGAGGGCAGCCAGCCCAGCGTCACCGAGAACACGAGCACGAGCAGCAGCCCGAAGAAGAAGTCGGGGATCGCCTGCCGCGCCGAGCCGAGGCCGAGGAACGTGGTGCGCAGCGTGCGGCTGCGCGCGAGGTGCGTGGTGATGGTCGCGGCGAACGCCAGCACGAGCCCCAGCACGAGGCCGATAGCGCCCAGGCCGAGCGACGCGGGCAGCCGCTCCAGCACGAGGTCCATCGACGAGACGCCGGCCTGCCGGTACGAGTCGCCGAAGTCGCCGCCGAGGATGCCGCGCAGGTACTCGACGTACTGCACCGGCAGCGGCTGGTCGAAGCCGAGCCGCGTGTTCAGCTCGTCGATCTGCTCCCGGGTCGCGTTCTCGGTCAGGAGCAGCGCGGCGGGGCTGCCGCTCAGACGGCCGAGCAGGAACGCGACGGTGACGACCACGAAGATCGTCGCGAGCGCCTGCAGCGTTCGGGTGACGAGAAATCTCGCCATGGAGCACTCACCCCCTTCGAGGTTGTTCGAAGTGATCTGTATACAGATTGGGCTGAATTTGTTTCATCTGCGTATCGGTCGGTTTCAGGTGAGTGAAACCTCCGAACTGGGCTCGAAGGGCTTGTGACCTCGGAGAATCCCTGGAATTATGCGAGAGTTTCCGGCCCTTCGGTGTGCGGGACAGTGGCTGCGGAGGCGCGCGACACGGGCCGAAACAGACCACGATCGACCGAGGGTCTGGCTATCTGGGATACAGAAACGAGTTCAGGAGGTCGCATGACCACACGCGTGCTCACGTCGGAGCAAGTGGAAGGACTGGTGGAGCCGGCAGGGCTCCTCGCCTCGCTCGACCAGGCGCACCGCTGGCTCGCGGCCGGGCTGGCGGTCCAGCCCGCACCCCACGCCCTCCGGGCACCGGGCGACCGCACCGCGGACGGGCCCGCGGTCGTGCCCATGACCTCGTTCGCCCCGGAGCTCGGGCTGTTCGCGATCAAGGTGCTCGCCGACCGCCCCCGCAACCGGGCCGCAGGGCTACCGGCGCAGCGCTCCACGATCTCGGTCTACTCGGCCGAGACCGGCGAGTGTGTCGGCCTCCTCGACGGGCGCGCCGTCACCCGGCTGCGCACCGCCGCCGTGACCGCGCTCGCCACCCGCGCGCTGGCCCGTCCCGGCGCCGGCACGGTCGCCCTGCTCGGGGCGGGCGCGCTCGCCCACGAGCACGCCCTCGCGCTCGCCCATGTGCTGGACCTCGACGAGGTGCGCGTGTGGTCCCGCTCGGCGGTCCGCGGGGGCGAGCTCGCCGACTCCCTCAAGGCCGCCGGCCTGCCCGCGACCTCGACCGTCGACGCGCGCGCCGCCGTCGACGGGGCAGACGTCGTCTGCACGCTCACCCCGGCCGAGACGCCGCTCCTGCGGGCGGACTGGCTCACCCCCGGCACCCACGTCAACGCCGTCGGCTCGCCGCCCCGGCCCGAGTTCTCGGAGGTGCCGCCCGAGGTCTTCGACCGCGCCGCCGTGACCGTCGTCGACGCGCGGGCCGTGGCGCTCGCCGACTCGGGCAACGTCCGCAACGCGATCACGGCGGGCGTGCTGCGGGAGGACGACCTCGTGGAGCTCGGCGAGGTGCTCGTGGGCCACGCCCCGGGGCGCACGGACGCGTCCGGCGTCACGGTGTTCAACTCCGTCGGGATCGGGCTGCAGGACCTCGCCGCCGCCGACCACGTGCTGCGGCGGGCGGCGGACGCCGAGGCTGGGACGATGGTGCGCACGCGGGCCTGAGCCCGGCCCGCCCGCCCCCACCGCAGCCCGTCCCCCACCCCCACCCCGAGGAGCCCCGATGACCGAACCGCAGCCCGGGCTCGGCGAGCCGCTGTCGGCGCAGATGTACCAGACCCTGCGCCGCGGCATCATCCTGGGCGACTACCCGCAGGGTTCCGCGCTCAAGGAGGCCCGCCTCGCCGACGAGCTCGACGTCTCGCGCATCCCCATCCGCGCGGCGATCCCGCACCTGGAGAACGAGGGCTTCCTGACGACGGCGCCGCGGCGCAGCGCCCGCGTCACGACCTGGACGGGGCGCGCCGTCAACGAGCTGTTCGACGTGCGCCTCTCGATCGAGTCGCTGGCCGCCCGCCAGGCGGCCACCGCGGTGCGCGAGGGCGCGAGCACGGCCGCGCTCACCGCGTCCCTCGACCTCGCGCACGCGGCCGTGGCCAGCGGCGACCGCCTGGAGATCGCCGAGGCGCACACGACGTACCACGAGCGGGTCGTGGAGCTGGCCGGCAACGAGCTGCTGGCCTCGATCATGCGCGGCGTGCTGGGTCGCATGACGTGGCTGTTCTACCTCACCGCGGCGCGGGACCCCGCCGGGCAGTCGCACGAGCACGACGAGCTGCTGGAGGTCATCGCGTCCGGCAACGACCGGCTCGCCGAGTCGGTCGCGTTCGCGCACATCGAGAAGGGGCGGGCGCCCTCGCTCGGGATCCTGCTGCGCGACGAGTGAGGCCTTGGCGGGTGGCCGCGGGCGGCGTCGAAAATCCGTGGCCCGCGACGGCGGCCGGGGTGTTTCCTGACGCCACCGACCGCCGCCGCGGCGGCCGTCGTCCCGACCGTGAGGTGCCCGCATGATCGTCGTCTCCGCAGCCTCCGGCGCCCTCGGCCGGCTCGTTGTCGCCGCGCTCCTGGACCGCATGCCCGCGGACCAGGTCGTCGCCGCCGTCCGCGACCCGGCCCGCGTGGCCGACCTGGCCGCACGCGGCGTCGTGGTGCGGCGCGGCGACTACGACGACCCCGGGAGCCTGCGCGCGGCGTTCGAAGGGGCCGACCGGCTGCTGCTCATCTCCTCCCCCGAGCTCGACACGCGCCGGCGGACCAGGCAGCACCTGGCCGCGATCGAGGCCGCCGTCGCGGAGGGGGTCGGCGCGATCGCCTACACCAGCTTCCTGGGCGCCGACCGCGGCGGCGACGGCATGAACGCGGCCCACCACGCCACCGAACGCGTCCTGCTGGACAGCGGCGCCGCGCACACGGTCCTGCGCCACCCGTTCTACACCGACGCCTTCGTCGACGCCGGGATCGGCGCGGCCGCCGAGTCCGGCCGGCTCGTCAGCGCGGCCGGCGGGCGCGGCCTCAACACCGCCACGCGGGCCGACCTGGCCGACGCGGCCGCCGCCGTCCTGACTGGCGACGGGCACACGGGCCGCGCCTACGACCTGACCGGACCCCTCTGGACGTACCCGCAGCTCGCCGCGGCGATCGGGGACGCGACCGGCCGTCCGGTCGTCCACGAGGAGGCGGACGCCGTCCCCGGCGCGATGGGCTTCCTCATGACGCTGGCCCGCTCCGGGGCCCTGGAACGCCAGACCGACGACCTGCACCACCTGCTGGGCCGGCCGCCGACGAGCCTGCGGCAGGCCGTCGCCGACGCGGTCGACACCTGCCCGGACGGCGCACTTTCGGAGGGCGCCGAATCGGATTGAGGGACCGGCCGAGCGGTGCGACAGTGGCAGGGAGGAGGAAGCGTATGACCGACTCGCTCGCTGTCGAGGCGCGAGGCCTCGTCAAGCACTTCACCAGCCGCAGGTCCGTCACCAAGGCCGTCGACGGGATCGACCTCTCGATCGCCGAGGGCAGCGTCTTCGGCCTGCTGGGCCCCAACGGCGCGGGCAAGACCACGGTGGTCCGGATGCTCGCCACCCTGCTGCGGCCCGACGCCGGCACCGCGACCGTGCTGGGCCACGACGTGGTGCGCGACGCCGACGCCGTCCGCTCCGCCGTCGGCCTGACCGGGCAGTACGCGTCCGTGGACGAGGACCTGACCGGCACCGAGAACCTGCTCATGCTCGCCCGGCTCTACGGCTTCGCGCCGGCCGCCGCCCGGCGGCGCGTGGAGGGCCTGCTGGAGGCGTTCGACCTGGCCGACGCCGGGTCCCGCCAGGTCAAGACCTACTCCGGCGGCATGCACCGGCGCATCGACCTCGCCGCGTCGCTCGTGCTCGCCCCGCGCGTGCTGTTCCTGGACGAGCCGACCACCGGCCTGGACCCGCGCAGCCGCAACCAGGTGTGGGACATCGTGCGGGTGCTCGTGGACGACGGCGCCACCGTGCTGCTCACCACCCAGTACCTCGACGAGGCGGACCAGCTCGCGGACCGCATCGCCGTCGTCGACCGCGGGCTCACCGTCGCCGAGGGCACCGCGAGCGACCTCAAGCGGTCGGTCGGCGAGGGGGCCGTGCACCTGCGCGTCGCCGAGGTGTCTGAGCGCGCCCGGGCCGCCGAGATCACGGAGCGTGTCCTGCGCACCGAGGCCACCTTCGGCTCCGACCCGCACACCATCGCCGCGCGCGTGCCCGACGACGGCGCCGACGCCGTCCCCCGGCTGCTGCCGGCGCTGGCCGAGGCCGGGATCAGCGTGCCCGAGTTCACGCTGGGCCAGCCGAGCCTGGACGAGGTGTTCCTCGCCCTGACGGGCCAGCCTCTGCCCGACGAGGAGGCGTCCACCGACGGGACCCCCGCCGAACCGGGCGCGCGCCGGACCACGGAGGCGTCCCGATGACCACGACCACCCTGCGCGAGGCCGTCGCCCTCACGGACCGCCCGTCCCGCCCGTCGGCCGTGGGGACCACGCTGACGTTCGGCTGGCGCGCGCTGCTGAAGATCAAGCACGTGCCCGAGCAGCTCTTCGACGTGCTGGTCTCGCCCATCATCTTCACGCTGATGTTCACGTACCTGTTCGGCGGGGCGCTGGCCGGCTCCACGCAGGCGTACGTCCAGTTCCTGCTGCCCGGCATCCTGGTGCAGACCATCCTGTTCGTGACGATCTACACCGGGTACACGCTCAACAACGACATCTCCAAGGGTGTCTTCGACCGGTTCCGGTCGCTGCCCATCTGGCGACCGTCGCCCGTCGTCGGCGCTCTGCTGGGCGACACCGTGCGCTACACGATCGCCTCGGTCATCACCATCTCGCTCGGCCTGCTGCTCGGCTTCCGGCCCGACGGCGGGTTCCTGGGCGTGGTGCTCGGGGTGCTGCTCCTGCTGGTGTTCGCCTTCGCCCTGAGCTGGACCTTCATCATCCTCGGGCTGCTGGTGCGCTCGCCCAACGCCGTGATGGGCATCTCGATGCTGGTGCTCATGCCGCTCACGTTCGCCTCCAACGTCTTCGTGGACCCCGCCACCATGCCGTCGGGCCTGCGCGCGTTCGTCGAGGTCAACCCTGTGAGCCACCTGGTCACCGCGGTGCGCGGCCTGATGGCGGGCAGCGCCGACACCTCCGAGATCCTCTGGGTGCTGATCGCGTCCGCCGCCCTCACGGCCGTGCTGGGCCCGATCGCGATGCACATCTACCGCACGAAGTCCTGACTCGTTGACGTGCGCGGACACCGGTAACTAGCCTCCGGGGTGGCCGGTGGTGTGCTCCACGGCGACTGCCGGCTCCTTGGCCCCGAACAAAGGAGTTCCGCCATGAGCACCCCGATCTCCCGCCGCACCGTGCTCGTCTCCGGCGCCGCCGTCGGCGCCTCTGCCCTGCTGGGCGCACCCGCCGCCGCCGCGAGTGCCCCGGTCTCCACGGGGCGCGGTCACAAGGACGCCCTCGTGACTCCGGTCGCCGAGGTGCTCGACGGCGGCGAGCAGGTGACCTCGCTCGTCGTGTCCGCCCACCAGCTGAGCCGGGTGGAGCGGTCGTCGCTGACCGGGTCGACGTTCACCGTGCACGTCACCGCCACCAACCCGCTCACCGGGCTGGTCGCCTACGAGCAGGACCGGGTGGTCACCGCCGCGGGCTGGACGCGCCGCGGCGAGATCCTCCTGGAGCTGGAGCACGGGTGGGGGGTCGACGGCGGCGGCACGCTGCAGTACCTGGGCGCGTACGGCCGCAACGTGGTCCTCGACCTCGACCACGCCGTGACGCAGGTCGAGCCGCTGCGCGCCCGGGCGGGGGCGGCGCGGTCGTGCTGGACTCGTTCCGCCAGGACCGGCTGTCGGACCCGGAGGTCGACGCGTTCGGCTACCACGCGACCGCGTCGGGCCTGAACTACCGGCTGTTCGCCCCGGCGCGCCGGCGCGGCCGGGACCGCGCGGCGCTCGTCGTCTGGCTGCACGGGGGCGGCGAGGGCGGCCTGATCAACGACCAGTACCACTACTACGACAACGAGACGCAGCTGCGGGCCAACCGGGGCGCGCTCGGTTTCGCCACGCCGGAGGCCCAGGAGATCTTCGGCGGCGCGTACGTGCTGGCCCCGCAGGCGACGTCGGCCTGGATGCAGGACGGCGACGGCTTCGCGCCGCTCGTCCTGGAGGCGATCGAGGAGGTCGCCGCGGCGCACCGGATCGACCCGAGCCGGGTCCACGTGGTCGGGTGCTCGAACGGCGGGTACATGTCGCTGAAGATGGTCGCCGAGTACGGGGACGTGTTCGCGACCTCCGCGCCGATCTGCTGCGGCATCGGCCCCCGCGACGGCTCGGGCACCTACTTCATCTCCGACGCCGAGCTCGCCGCGACCACCACGCCCACGTGGCTCGTCGCCTCGGCCGACGACACCACGCTGAACGCCCAGGCCAACACCGTCTACGCCCACGAGCGGATCGACGGCTCGATCATGAGCCTGTACGAGAACGTCACGTGGGACGGGAACACCTACCCCGGGCACTGGTCGTGGATCTACGTCGCCCGGAACGACCCGCGCCACGACGGCACGAGCATCTGGGAGTGGATGGCGTCCACGCGGCGCTGAGCGGCCTTGATTGACGAGTGACCGTGCGCCCACTAATAATGGGCGCATGGTCACTATCGGGTCGTCGCACGACGAGCTGCCCAGGGGAACCGCCGGACCGACCGAGGTCCTCGTCGTCGGCGCGGGGCCGGTGGGCCTCGCGCTGGCGTGCGACCTCGCGCGTCGCGGCGTCGGCGTACGGATCATCGACCGCGTCGCCGCCCACCCGGTCGGGACCCGCGCCCGCGGCGTCCGCGCCCGCACGCAGGAGGTGTTCGAGGACCTCGGCG
>NZ_JBHWZO010000195.1:0-11735 GCF_042728455.1 Promicromonospora sp. NPDC060204 | reverse complement strand
GGCCCGCTGGGCGGGGGGGGGGGGGCCCCCCTTCGCGCGCCTGGGTGCTCCCGCGCAACAACGGGGCGCCGCCCCCCCCACGCCTGTCCGACCAGCCGACTGACTCGGCGGACGGCGGCGATCGGGTCAGCCGCGCGGGTCCTCCCGGACCGTGAGCGAGCTGAGCACCGGGTCGCCGTC
The DNA here is from genome assembly GCF_042728455.1 of Promicromonospora sp. NPDC060204. NCBI lineage: Bacteria > Bacillati > Actinomycetota > Actinomycetes > Micrococcales > Promicromonosporaceae > Promicromonospora > Promicromonospora sp. NPDC060204. The sequence continues at coordinate 11,555 of NZ_JBHWZO010000195.1, read as the reverse complement.
GCCGAGCTCGCCCACCAGCTCGACCGTCAGGTCGCCGCCCGCGTGCTCGACGGCGGCGGTGTGCGTGTCGGCGGCGAGCCTGCCCACCGCGGCCTGCACGTCGTGCTCGTAGAGCACTGCCTCGCCGTCGACCAGCACGTCGAACGCGCGCCCGCCGACCGGGACCCGGTCGAGCTCGGCGAAGCCGAGGCCCACCTGGTAGGTGCCCGCCGGCACGTCCTCGAACACGTAGGAGAACGTCCTGCCGGTCCGCTGGGTGCGGAAGAGCTGGTCGTCGTCCGTGCCCGCGATGTCGGCCCGGGTGGACCGGACCTTGCCGCCCACGTAGCCCCACGTGGCGCCGTGCCGCTTCCGGTCCAGGGCCTGGTCGGCTGACCAGACCGTGCCGTCCGTGCCCGTGAGCCCCGTGCCGCCCACGTCCACGCCGAGCCAGTAGGCCGACGAGCCGAGGGTGGCGGGCAGCAGTTGCGACCCGTCCCGGCCGGCGTTCGACGCCACCAGCACGTCGCCGGTGAGCTCGCCCGGCGTGGTCCCCGACGTGTCGGCGGTGGCCGTGACCGTCGTCGACTCGCCGACGGCGAGCACGGTCGGTCGCTCCAGGGCCGCGCCGGCCAGGGTCAGCCAGGGCAGGTCCGCGGACCCGCTCTGCCCCCGCTCCTGCTCCGCGAACGAGACCTTCAGCGGCGCCGAGCCGGTGTTGGTCACCCGCACCTCGGCGGTCGCGGTCTGGTCCGGGCCCAGGAGCCAGTCGAGCTCGTCGCCCGAGACCTCGGCCACGCCCGTGGTCAGCTCGGTGTCGAGCGTCCCGGCCTGGCCGGCCTCGTCGAGCGTCACCGTGCCGGTGCCGGCCACGTAGTCCGGCGACCAGACCTCCACGCTGCTCTCGCCGAGCAGCGCCTGGGCCTTCCAGCGGCCCTGCTTGGTGGTGGTGACCGTCCGGGTCCCGCCGTCCGGCGCCGTGAGCGTGACCACGGCGCCCGCGACCGGCTTGCCGTCGTTCGCGTCCGTGACCGCGCCCTCCAGGGTGCCCGACGCCGGCAGGGTGTACTCCAGGCCGCTGCCCGCGGTCAGCGTGGCCTCGTCGTAGGAGTAGACCTGGTGGGTCCCGGTCAGGCTCTCGACCCCGACCGTGGCCGACGAGCCGTGGGTCAGCGGGTTGTCGCCGCCCACGCCGGGGCCGTAGCCGATCTGGATCCGGCCGTCCGCCACGAGCGTGACCGAGAAGCTGACCCGCTCACCGGGCGCCTCCTGGAAGGTCACGTCGCGGTACTCGATGACCTGCGCGTCCTGGCCGTCCACCTCGGTCACGCCGAGGTAGATGCCCGCGGCGTCGTCGACCTCCAGGTCGTCCCAGAACGGGTAGAGGGCGTCCGCCCCGCCGGACGACGGCAGGTCGGTGTTGCCCCAGCTCCCCCGGTACCGGTCGAACGTGAGCATGCCGGCCGGCGACACGCACACCCCGTCCCACGTGGTGTCGTAGAAGGGGAAGTCGAACTCGAAGAACAGCGGCCCGCACCCGGCGGTGCCGGTCCACGGCGTGAGCGTGGTGCCCTCCCGGTACAAGCCGGTGGTGACCTTCTGCTCGTAGGTGCGGCCGGCGGGCGACACGGGGACGTCCTCCGGCCGCTCCGGCTCCGCGGGCTCCTCCGGACCCTGTGTGGCGCGCGGGTCGCGCGTCACGAGCAGGGACGCGACGCTCGGGGCCCGCAGCCCGTTGGTGCCCCGCAGTTCGACGGTCAGCGGCCCGCCGTCGTGCTCGACGACGGCGGTGCGCACGTCCGCCGTCCGCTGGCCGGCGGTGCCCGCCGGGTCGTAGGCGTAGTGCTCCAGGGACCCGTCGACGAGGACGTCGAACACGCGCTTGCCGCGTGCCGCCTTCTCGATCTCCGCGAACCCGAGGTCGACCCGGTAGGTGCCGGCGGGGGCGTCGTCGAACACGTAGGTCAGGTCCCGGTGCACCGGGGTGCGCTGGGTCTGGAACAGGGCGTCGTCCGCGGTGCCCGCGATGGCCGAGCGCGTGGAGACGGTCCGGGTGCGGCCCTCGTAGCCCCAGCCGCCGTCGCGGTGGGCCCGGTCGGCCGACCAGGCGAAGCCCACCCCGTCGGTGAAGGAGCCGCCGCCCGCGTTCACGGCCACCTGGTAGTCGGTGGTCGTCACGGTGACGGGCACGTACTCCTTGGACTGCCGGCCGGCGTCGGAGCGCACCACGATGTTCGCGGCGAGCGTCCCGGCGTCGACGCCGTCCGTGGAGACGGCGACGTCGACCGTGGTCGACTCCCCCGGTGCGAGCGTGCCGTGCGTCGTGGACAGGGACAGCCACGGCAGGTCGGTGACCTGGTCGTCCTCGACGTCGACGAGCAGCACCTCGTCCGAGATCTGGTCCGTGGCCCACAGGGCGCCGCTGGCGTCGGTGTCGAGACCGCCGCCCTGGTACGGCTTGGGGTCCGGGAACCACCAGGCGTTCACCAGCGAGCAGTCCACCGGGTCCACCTGGAGCAGCCGGCTGCGCCCGTTGGCCAGGTCCGTGTACCAGATGGTGTCGGACGCCTGGTTGTACGCCAGGCCCATGACCTTCGGCAGCGGCGGCGCGCAGAAGGACAGCAGCTCGCCCGGCGTCTCGTGCGAGATGCCGGCGACCGTGCCGATCATGCCGTTGACCCGGCCGCCCACGTAGAACACGTCACGACCCGCGTCGTAGGCGAGGCCCGTGAGCTGCAGGGTGGACCAGTCGCCCTTGATCTCCCGCGTCTTGACGCCCGTCTCGCGGTCGAAGCAGTGGATGAAGCTGGCCGGGCTGTCCTCCATCTGGCACATGTCGCCGGTCAGCGTGTCGAACGCCAGGTCGAAGGCCCGGTAGTCCGGGTTCCAGTCGGCCGCGAACACCTTGCCGGTCTTCCTGCCCGTGACGGTGAAGGCCGTGTTGGTCTTCGCGTCGTAGTCGTGCACCCAGACGTCGCCGTCGTAGCCGAGGCCGGACGGCTCGCCCTCCGCCGGCGTCCCCGACGGCTTGAACCGGGTGATCACGTCGCCGCCGGCGAGCGTGTCCGTGGCCAGGGTGTCGGCGGCCGTGTCCTTGCCCGCCGCCGCGGCCTGCTTCCCGGCGTCCGCGCTCGACGCCGTGTGCTTCCCCGACGTTCCCGCCTCCCAGGCGGCCAGGTCGATGCTGCTCGCCGCGCCCTTCAGGGTGCTCGTGGTCGCGCCGGCGCCGTCCAGCTCGGGGTGCCGCTCCACCTCGGCGAGGTCGTACGTGACCGGCGCCGACCCGGTGTTGGTCAGCGTGAGCGACCCCTGGCCGTGCTGGTCGGCGCCGAGCACGGTGTCCAGGCCGTCGGTCGCCAGGTCGGCGACGCCGGTGGTCAGGCGGGCATCGACCTTCGCCTTGGCGTAGAGCTCGTCGAGCGAGAACTCGTAGGACCGCGTGACGTAGTCGGGCGCGGTGACCGTCATGGTGTAGTCGCCGGTCGGGAGCTGGCGGTGCACCAGCCCGGTACCGTTGGTCACGACGCTCTCCACGAGCTTGCCGGCGCGCGTGAAGGCGACGTCGGCGCCCTCGACCGGGAGCCCGTCGTTCTCGTCGACGACGGTGGCGTCCAGGTAGCCGAAGTCGGGCAGGTCGTAGGTGACCACGAGGCCGTCGTGCAGCACCGGGGCGTCCTGCGAGAACCGGATGCCGTCCACGCCGGCCCAGCCCTGGATGCCGGTGGTGGCGGTCGAGCCCGCGCTGAGCGGACCGTCCGCCCCCACGCCGTCGCCGTAGGCGACGATCACCGTGCCCGAGCGCGTGATGGTGACCGAGAAGCTGATCCGGGCCGTGGTGACGTTGTCGACCGCCTCGGCCTGGACGTTGCGGTACTCGACCACGAACGCGTCCTGGCCGTCGACCGTGGTGGTGCCGGTGTAGACGCCGCCCTGGTCGTCGATCGTGAGCGGCCGGCTGATGTAGAACGGGAAGATCGCCGCCCCGCCGGTGCCCGGCCCCGCCGTGTCGGAGGCGGAGGTCGTGATGACGCCGCGCCGGCCGATGTTCAGGGTCTCGTGCGTGCCGTTGTAGAACGCGATCGGGAAGGGCAGCGCGATGTCCTGCCACACCCCGCCAGTGATCTCGACCAGGTCGGTGCCGCGGCGGTAGTCGCCCTCGGACACGGAGCAGGTGTACCCGCCGAGGTCCGTGACACGCTCCACCGTGACGGTGAGGTCCTGCGGGCCGTCGACGGCGAACGTCGTGGTCGCGGGCGACAGGCAGGCGTTCGGGCGCACGGCGAGCGTGTACTCGCCCTCGGGGACGGCGGGCACGGTGAACGTCCCGTCGGCGCGGGTCACGACGGCGTCCAGCGGGGTGCCGTCCACCGACACGTCGGCGTTCGGGACGGGCGCGCCGTCCGGGTCCACCACGGTGCCGGTCACCTCGTGCCGCCGCGCGGCCGTGAGCGTCGCGTCGAGCGTGCTCGTCGTGTCGACGGCGACCGTCGCCCGCGCGGAGCTGGCGAGGTAGCCGAAGGCGCTGGTCGTGACGTCGTAGTCGCCCGCGATCACGCTCATGGAGTAGGTGCCGTCGCGGCCCGTGACGGTGCGGGGCGAGTGACGGCCCTCGGCGGCGACGGTGGCGCCCGCGACGGGCGCGCCGTCGGCGTCGGTCACCGTGCCGGCCAGGGTGCCGGCGCCGCCGGAGGCGAGGGCCTCCTGCACCAGCGCGAGGGCGTCGATCTTGCCCTCGCCCCAGACGTTGTTGTCCTCGGCGGTGCCGCCGCAGCTCAGGTCCTCGGTGTCGTGCGCGGTGCCGTCCAGCAGGGTCTTGGTGCTCTCGATGTCACCGACCAGGCTGGGCACCGCGCTCCACAGCAGCGCCACGACGCCGGCCACGTGCGGGGCCGCCATGGACGTGCCGGAGCCCGCGCCGTACCCGCCGCCGGGCAGCGCCGAGAGCACGTCGACGCCGGGCGCCGCGATGTTCGGGTTGATCTTGCCGTCGGTTCCGGGGCCGCGCGAGGAGAAGTACGCGATGTCGCCGTCGGCGTCGTACGCGCCCACGGAGTAGGTGTGCGGGTAGCGCGCGGGCAGGCGGCCGGACTCGCAGCCCGCCTCGCCCTCGTTGCCCGCGGCCCAGACGCCGAAGATCCCGGCGGCCTCCCACGCCTCGGTCTCGTCGCCCATCCAGTCGGCGATCGGGAGCGTGTCCTCCTGCGACTGCGGGATGCCCCAGGAGTTGTTCACCACCTGGGGGCGCATCGCGGGGTCGGGGTCGCTGCCGTCGGCGCGCGTGGGCGCCAGCAGCCACTGGGCGCTGCGCAGGTAGTCGGCGCGCTCCATCGAGTTGGCGCAGCGGTCCACGCAGTTGGTCGCGATCCACCGGGCGTCGGGGGCGACGCCGATCTGGTGGTCCGCACCGTCGTCGCCCACCATCGTGCCCATCGTGTGCGTGCCGTGGCCGCCCACCTGGTTGATGATCGGGTCGCACGGCGAGCCGCCGCACAGGCCGGGGCGGTCGTACCAGTTGTAGTCGTTGTCGACCGAGCCGTCGGGCTGCGTGCCGCGGTACTTCGCGCGCAGGGCCGGGTGCTCCAGGTCCACGCCCGTGTCGAACCCGGCCACGGTGATGCCCTCGCCGGTGAAGCCGAGGTCCCAGACGTCGTCCGCGTTCATCTCGTCGATGCCCCAGGTGACGGCGCCCTCGGCGGCCTCGGCGGCCTGCGTGGCCCGCTCGTCCGCGGCCGTGCGGCCCGTGGGGTCCGCCGACTCGGTCGGCGGGTCCACCAGCTCCATCGCGATCTCCTCGTGCACGAGGGCGACGTCGCTGCTGGCGGCGACGCGCTCGGCGAGCGCCTCGGTGCCGTCCTGGACGTGGATCGCGTTGCTGATCCAGAAGCTCTGGTACTCGACGCCCGCGGCCTCGAGCTGGGCGACGACGCCGGCCTGGGACTGCTCGGCGTTCTTCACGAGGGCGTCGTAGACGTACTGCCCGCGCTCGCCCCAGTCGGCGATGTCCTTGGCGGGCGCCAGGTCGGGCCGGTCGGCGAGCTGGACCCAGAAGTCGGCGCGCACCTCCTCGGCGAGCGTCTCGGCCACCTCGTCGGTGACCTTCTCGGCCACCTCGTCCCGGGCGGGCGGCGTCGGGTCGGCGGCCGGTGCGGCCGCCGCCGACGGCACGGCCCACAGGGCCGTGGTGAGGACGGTGGCGACCGACAGGGCCGCCGCCACCGCCCTGCGCGGATGGGGATGAGCTGAGGGCACGTTCACTCCATGGTTCGTGGCCGGGGCTTTGCCCCGTCGTGGGGCAATCAGCGCAAATCTGCGCCCCGACGACGACGGCCACAAGGACAATCACGCTGCTGACCAGCGCAATTGCACAGATGAGAAGTGCCCGCCGGCTCAGCCGACCAGGTCGCCCGCGTGCCGCAGCACCGGTCCCCCGCCCTGGATCGTCTCGGCGATCGCCCCGGCGAGCGCCGGGTCCGCCCCCGCGATCCGGAAGGTCGCGGACTCCCCGGGCAGCAGCGTGACCAGCGCGTCGCCCGCCGCGGCCCCGGCGTCGAGCCGGTCGGCGTGCAGCGTCAGGTCGCGCACGAACGTGTCGGTCGTGACCGTGACCTCGACGTCGCCGCCGTCGAGCGGCACCGCCTTGACGTCGAGCCGCGGGCGCGGGTAGGCGAGGTCGCGGTCCACGGTGAAGTACCGGAACGCCCGGGCCGCGCCGTCGACGTCGGCCACCAGGAGCTCGGCGGCGGCGTCGCCCGGCTCGACGAGGCCCGGGTCGAGAGTGAGCGTCGTGCCGGCCACGGAGCCGACCTCGAACGTGACCGCCTGCTCGGCGAGCACTCGGCCGTCCAGCCCGACGCGGCGCACGGTCGCCGACCCCGTCCAGTCCTCGACGCCGTCGTTGACCAGCACGAGCGCGAGGCCGCCGTCGCGCGGCTGGATCGTCGCGAGCCGCGGGGCGAACGCGTCGCGCACCGCGAACCAGGCGGGCCGGCGCCGGCCGGCGGAGTCGACCACGGCCCACGACGCGACGGGCCAGCAGTCGTTGAGCTGCCAGACGATCGAGCCCATGTTCACCGGGCGCAGCGACCGGAAGTGCTCGATCGCGAAGGTCAGGGCGCGCGCCTGGTTGAGCTGCATCGCCCAGTGCCAGTCGGCCATCCCCGTGGGCTCGTCGAAGTACGGCGCCAGGCCGCGCGACAGCTTGAGGGAGCCGTCGACCGCCTTCTGGTGGTGCAGCACGCCCGGCGAGTCCGGCAGCAGGGGGTCGTCGTGCACGGCGTCCGTCAGGGTGCGCCAGGCGGGCGGGCCCTGCCAGCCGAACTCGGAGACGAACCGCGCCCGGTCCTGGAGGAAGACCTGGTAGCCCTGCTCGTTCCAGCCGTCCCACAGGTGCACCACGCCGCGGGAGCGGTCGTTCGAGTACACCTCCGGCGTGCCCGAGTACGGGCTGCCGGGCCAGTAGAAGGCGTGCGGGCTGACGTCGGCGACCACCCGCGGCAGGATCTCCAGGTAGTAGCGCTCGCCCCACGGCCGGTCGCCGAGGCGCTCCTTCCAGCCCCAGTCGTCCCAGCCGAGCCAGTTCTCGTTGTTGCCGTTCCAGATCACCAGCGAGGGGTGCGACATGAGGCGGACGACGTTCTCGCGCGCCTCGGCCTCGACCTCCTCCAGCAGCCACTCGTGCTCGGGGTAGGGCGCGCACGCGAAGGCGAAGTCCTGCCAGACCAGGAAGCCGAGCTCGTCGCACTGCGCGTAGAAGTCGTCCGACTCGTACAGGCCGCCGCCCCACACGCGCAGGATGTTGGCGTTCGCCTCGGCGGCGTCGCGCAGCCGGGCGGCGACGTCGTCGTGCGTCACGCGGTGCGGGAAGCAGTCGTCGGGGATCCAGTTGAAGCCGAGCGCGGCGACCGGGCGCCCGTTGATCACGAAGGCGAACGACTCGCCGTCGGCGTCCGGCTCGCGGCGCACCTCGACGGAGCGGAAGCCGACCCGCCTCTCGTCGCGGTCGAGCGGCTCGCCCGTGACGCGGTCCAGCAGCTCGACCTCGACGTCGTGCAGCGGCTGCGCCCCGGCGCCGCGCGGCCACCACAGGTCGGCGTCCGCCACGGGGACCTCGACCACGGCGTGCGCCGAGGTCTCCCCGGCGGGCACAACGACGCTCGCCTCGGCGCCCGCCACCCGCACGACCAGCTCGACGTCGTGCGCCGTGGCGGTCCGTTCGAGCTCCACGCCCACCTCGACGACGCCGCGCCAGCCGGCGCCGTCCCGCTCGGCGCGCGGCTCGACCCGCGTCTCGGCGAGCCGCGCGACCGACCACGACTCGATGCGCACGGGGCGCCAGATGCCGGCCGTGACCAGCGTGGGGCCCCAGTCCCAGCCGAAGTTGCAGGCCATCTTGCGGATGTGCGCCGACGGCGAGTCGAACGCGCGCCGCGTCTCGTCGTCGAGCTCGTCGAAGGGTCCCCAGGGCGCGTCGAAGACGACCGAGGCCTCGGCCCCCTCGGCCCGGTCCAGCGGCACCCGGTAGGAGCGGAACATGTTGCGGGTGCGCAGGCGCTCGACGCCGTCGACGGACACCGTGGCGAGCGTGTCGAGGCCGTCGAGCACGAGGTCGGTGCGCTCGGCGCCCGGCGTCCCGCCCGCCGCCGCGGGCAGCGTCGTCTCGTAGCGCCAGCGCGAGCGGCCGATCCACGGCGTCAGCAGCTCGTTGCGGTCGAGGTACGGGTCCTCGATGAGCCCGGCGGCCAGCAGGTCGGTGTGGACGGTGCCGGGGACCGTGGCCGGGACGGGCAGTCCGGCGAGGACCGCGGCGTCGGCGTCGGGTCCGGCGGTGTCGAGGTGCAGGGTCCAGGGACCGGGCGCGTCGGTGCGCGTGAGCATGAGGGCCACCAGTGGTTCTCGGAGCGGGCAGAGCGGGACGAGCGTTCCAGGAATTTCTTTCCGCTGTCAAGCAAGTACCCCGCAGCCCTTGCGCGAAGGGTCCGGGCTGTGGTTATTTGATCGCGTCAAAAAAGGACGTATCGCCCGCCGGGCACGTCCCGCGCCTGGAACAGTGCCGTTCCGCACGTCGCCAACGCGCATCCTCGTCAAGGATGGAGAGCAGCACCCATGACAAGCCCCCGACGCCTGCTACGGCAGGCGCTGTGCGGACTCGCCCTCGTCGGCCTCATGGCCGCCGGCTCCGCCGCTCCCGCGGTCGCCACGGCCGCCGCCGACCCCGCCCCCACACCCCCGCCGGCCGTCCCCCGCGTCGGGCCCGGCGACCTCGCCACGTCGCCGTACATGGGCTGGAGCAGCTTCAGCATGCAGGTCTACAGCGGCGACGGTCGCTGGATCGACGCCGACCAGCTGATCGCCCAGTCGGACGCCATGCACACCAAGCTGCAGCGCTACGGCTACGACCGCATCAACGTGGACGCGGGCTGGAACGACGGCGTCGACGAGTACGGCCGCCCCACCCCCAGCACGTCGCTCTACCCCGACGGCCTCCAGGCCGTGATCGACCACGTGCACGACAACGGCCAGAAGTTCGGGCTGTACTTCATCCCCGGCATCGGGCCCGAGGTGTACGAGGCCGACCTGCCGATCTGGGACGCGCCGGGGTGCAGCACCGGCGACATCGTCAAGCAGCCGCTGACCCGCGCCGACTACTGGGGCATCGGCTGGGCGCTCGACTTCGACAACCCCTGCACCACCAAGTACATCGACTCGATCGGCGCCCTGCTGGGCGACTGGGGCGTCGACTTCGTCAAGTTCGACAGCGTGACCCCCGGCTCCGGCATCTCCGACCTGTCGCTCGACGCGCGGCGTGACGTCGCCGCCTGGTCCGACGCGCTGCACAGCCGCGGCATCTGGTTCGAGCTGTCCTGGGCGCTCGACCCGGCCTACGCGGACTACTGGAAGGAGCAGGCCGACGGCTGGCGGGTCGACTGGGACGTCGAGTGCTACTGCGAGAACGAGGCCCTGACCACGTGGCCCAACATCGCGCGCCTGTTCCCGAAGGCGGAGCAGTGGTGGCGGCACACCGGTCCGGGCGGGTTCGGCGACCTCGACTCGCTCAACGTCGGCAACGGCCGCATGGACGGCCTCACCCAGGACGAGCGCCGCACCGCGACCAGCCTGTGGGCCATCTCCGCGGCCCCGATGTACACCGGCAACGACCTGACGCAGCTCGACACGTTCGGCCTGAACCTGCTCACCAACGAGGAGGTCATCGCGATCAACCAGGCCGCGATCCCGGCGCACCCGGTCTCGACGGCGGGCAAGCGGCAGGTCTGGTACTCGCTGCAGGACGACGGCTCGTACGTGGTCGGGCTCTTCAACCTCGGCTCGACCGACGCCGACGTCACGGCCGACTGGACGGACCTCGGGCTCGCCGACGGCAGCCACAAGGTGCGTGACGTCTGGGCGAGGAAGAACCTCGGCACGTTCACCGAGGGCTTCACGGCCACCGACGTGCCGCCGCACGGCGTCCGGCTGCTGCGCGTCACGCCCGCCGTGCGGGCGGCGTCGACCGTGAACGACGACGTGCTCCAGGTGGGCTACCGCGGCGACTGGGAGCGCAACGGGAACCAGGAGGTCGCGGCGACGTCGCAGGACCTCGCCGTCTCGGTCGTGGCGGACGGCGACGAGCCGCCCGCGCCGGGCGACACCGACGCCCGCGTCCAGCAGCTCAACGACGACGCGTCCGAGATCTCCTACTCCGGGAGCTGGAGCCACAGCACCGGCCGCGGGCTGGGCGACCACGAGGACGACGTGCACTGGACCGAGAAGGACGGCGACGCCTTCGAGCTGACCTTCCGCGGCACCGGCGTGACGTACGTGACCGAGCGCGACGAGTCGCAGGGCGAGGTGGCGGTCTACCTCGACGGCGACCTCGTCGAGACGGTCGACGCCGCGCTGCCCGCCGGCACGCCGCGCGAGAGCCAGCAGGCCGTGTGGACGACGTCGGACCTCGCGGACGGCGAGCACACGCTGCGGATCGAGAAGAAGAGCGGGCGGTTCATGCTGCTCGACCGGGTCGACGTCGAGCAGGAGAACCTCGTGACGCCGAACGCGATCGTGGTGCCCGACGAGCAGGCCGAGGCGACCCGCGTCGAGCTGGCCCGGGACCCGGGCGAGCTCACGGCGATCCGGCACGGCGACGCGGTGCTGCGCAAGGGCACCGACTGGGCCGCCGACGGCCAGGCCGTCGTGCTGTCGGCCGGGTTCCTCACGGCGCTGCCCGCGGGCGACACCGCGCTGACGTTCGCGTTCCGCGGTGACGGCGCCGACGACGTGCACACGGCCACCGGCGAGGCCTGGACCGACCTCACGTTCACGGGCACCGGGGCGACGTGGGTCGCGCCGACGGCGCCCGACCAGGGGCCCGTGCACGTCTACGTGGACGGGGTGCTGAAGCAGACCGTGGACACGAGCTCCGCGGCCCGCCGGACGCAGCAGGAGCTGTACTCCGTGACCGGCCTCAAGCGGGGCAGCCACCGCATCGTGGTGGTGAACGGCTCGGACGCGCCGATCCGGAGCGACGGCTTCCGCTTCACGCGCTGAGACGCGCGTCAGACGCTCAGGTCCCTCCGGGGACC
>NZ_JBHWZO010000194.1:0-11799 GCF_042728455.1 Promicromonospora sp. NPDC060204 | reverse complement strand
GGCCTGTGCCGACCTCAATGCAAACTGCCGACTCTGCGCGGCAAACTGCCGACTTCGATGCGAACTGCCGACTCTGCGGAGCAAACTGTCGACTCTGCAGGGCAAGCTGCCGAGTCTGCGGGGCAAACTGCCGAACCTGACGCCGCCGCCGGCCCCAGGGCGCACTGGTCCCGCTTGGCCGCCCCGCCGGGCAGCTCCCGCCTGGCCGCTCGGCCCGGCAGCTCCCGCCTGGCAGCTCCACCGGCAGCCCCGCCCGGCAGCCCCCGCCTGGCCGCCCGACCGGCCGCTCGACCTGACAACTCCCCCTGGCAGCACCGGCAGCCCCGCCGGCACCCCCCCGGCCCGATCACCCCCCGGCCGGCACCGCCGTGCTCTCTCGGACCACCAGGGTGTGTGGCGCCGTGACCTCGACCGCCGGGGTGTCCGGGTCGTCGATGCGCTCGGCGATCCGGCCCACGGCCTGGCGGGCGATGAACGGGGTGTCGAGCGAGACGGTCGACAGGCTGGGGTGTGTGTACTTGCCCTCCTCGATGTCGTCGACGCCGATCACGGCGACGTCGTCCGGCACGCTGCGTCCGGCGTCGAAGACGGCGCGCATCGCGCCCATGGCGAGCAGGTCGGAGTAGCAGAAGATCGCGTCGGGCGGCTCGGGCAGGGCGAGCAGCGCCGTGGCGGCGTCGTACCCGTCGGCCCGGCTGTAGTGCGCGGCCGGGCGCAGCAGGTCGCGCTCCGGAGTCAGCCCGGCCTCGGCCAGGGCGCGCTCGTAGCCCAGGGTGCGCTGGCGCGGGGTGGTGTAGTCCTCGTCGGGCTGGACGCCGATCGCCGCGATGCGGGTGCGGCCGGTGGCGATGAGGTGCGCCGTCGCGTCGTGGGCGGCCTGCACGTTGTCGATGGCCACGTGGTCGTAGCGGCCGTCGAAGTCGTGCTCGCCGAGCAGGACGAGCGGCATCGACCGGCTGGGCTCCATCTCGGCCAGCTCGCCCTGCGTCACCAGGGGGGTGAACAGGACGCCGTCGAACAGCATGGTGCGGTCGGCGCCGGTCAGGAGCCGGCGCTCGCGCTCGTGGTCGTGCCCCGTCTGGTCGACCATGACGCGGTAGCCGAGCGCGGCGGCGGCGTCGATCACCTCTCGCGCGAGCTCCGCGAAGTAGGGCACGTCGATCTCCGGGACCACGAGCGCCAGCACGCCGGTGCGCCCCGTGCGCAGCGTGCGGGCCACCGGGTTCGGCCGGTAGTCGAGCTCCTCGATCGCGGCCTGCACGCGCTGCCGGGTCCGCTCGCTCACGTGCGTGTATCCAGCGACGACGTTCGACACCGTCCGCACCGAGACCTGGGCTTTCTCTGCCACATCGCGCAGTGTGATCGGCACCGCGGTCCCCTTTCATCCTGGTGGACCTAAGGATAGGCCTTGCAACGTACGCAAAGCCGAGCTAGTTTGCACACGTTGAAAACCTCGCGGGGCGCCACGCCCCGCGCATGCACAAGGGAGTGCTCATGCACCCGATTCGCACCACCCGGGCGGCCGCCGGCCGCCCTTCGGCCACCCGCACCGCGGCGGCCGTCACCGCCGGAGCCCTGACCCTGGCGGTCACGCTCACCGCGTGCGGCCCCGCCATCACGAGCGGCGAGGCCGGCCCGGACGACGCCGCGGCGTCCGCCGAGCGCCTCCAGGCTCCCGCCGAGGAGTCGCCGCAGGGCGAGATCACCATCTGGGACCGGTCCGGCGACCTGTTCAACGTGTTCGAGGCCGTCATCGACGACTTCAACGAGGTCTACCCCGACATCACTGTCCACCACGAGGCCGTGGACATCGACGCCAAGCTGCAGAACACCCTGATCACCGGGGCCGACGTGCCCGACGGCGTGTTCCTCGACGACGCCAAGGTGGCCGGCTTCTCCGACCACCTCTGGGACCTCACCGACGTGCTGGCCCCGTACACGGACGACATCGCCCCGCAGAAGATCGACGTCAACTCCCAGGACGGCGCCATCTACGGCGTGCCGTTCGACCTGGACCCGGGCCTGCTCTTTTACAACGAGAAGGCGCTGACCGACGCCGGGATCGACGCGACGCAGATCGAGACCTACGACGACCTGCTCGCGGCGGCCCGTGAGTACCAGGAGGCGGTGCCGGGGTCGAAGCCGATCCACCTGGAGCAGAGCCCGTTCCTCGGCCAGCTCCAGCTCGAGATGTACGCGAGCCAGCTCGGCACGGCGCTGGCCGACGACAACGGCGAGCTGACGCTCGACTCCGACGAGTACCGGCAGGTGCTCGGCTGGCTCGACACCGTCAACCAGGAGGGCCTCGGCACGCGGGCGGAGTACCTGTCGCCCAGCGACGTCGGCGCCCTGGAGTCCGGTGACCAGGTGTTCTACCCCTGGGCCATCTGGTTCAGCTTCGCCCCCGAGCAGCAGCTCACGAAGACCAGCGGCGACTGGCGCGCCATGCCGCTGCCCGCGTGGGAGGACGGCGGGGCGCGCTCCGGTGCCATGGGCGGCTCGTCGTTCGTGCTGCCGAAGGACGGCGAGAACTCCGACCTGGCCTGGCTGTTCTACGAGTTCCTGATGTTCCACGAGGACGGCTACAGCGCCGTCTGGGGCGAGAACGACACCTACCCGAACGGCCTGGCGACGTCGATCCCGGCGTACGCCCCGGCGGCCGACCCCGCGAAGCCGCTGTTCGGCCCCGTCGAGGGGCTCGGCGGGCAGGACCTGTGGACCACTGCCGTCGAGGCCGGCGCGCAGATCCCCGGCGGGGCGCCCGCCCCGACCTGGTGGACCGGCGCGGTCGACTACCTCGGCACCAACGTCCAGCGGATGTACGACGGCGACATGACCCCCGACGAGGTCATCGAGCAGTCGACCGCCGACATCCAGACGAACCTCGTCGACCGGCAGTGAGCACGCTCGTCAGCCCGGAGCGCGTCCGGGGGAGCCAGGGCCGGCCGCTCCTGCGGCCCTGGCTGCCCCGCAAGGTCGCGCCGTACGTGTTCGTCCTCCCGTTCGTCGCGATCTTCGTCGCGTTCAGCGTCTACCCGATGCTGTTCACGCTGCGCCTGAGCTTCACCGACTGGCGCGGCTCGGGCGCGGCGACATGGGTCGGCTGGGACAACTACACCTACCTGCTCGGCAACGACATGTTCTGGGGCTCGCTGGCCAACTCGGCGGTGCTCTGGCTGATGATCGTGCCGGTCCAGGTGGTGCTCGGCCTGCTCGTCGCAGTGCTCCTGAACAGCGCGAAGATCCGCATGCGCTCCTTCTACCGCATCGCGTTCCTGGTGCCGTTCGTGACGCCGCTCGTGGCCGTCGCCCAGATCTGGGTGGTCGTCTTCGACCAGGAGTTCGGGGCCGTCAACGGCCTGCTCAACCTCGTCGGCCTGCCCGACGTCGGCTGGCTCACCACCAGCGAGTGGGCCAAGCCGACCCTGGCGCTGCTGTTCCTGTGGAAGACCACGGGCTTCATCGTGATCATCCTGCTGTCGGGCCTCCAGTCGATCGACGCGAGCGTCTACGAGGCCGCCTCGATCGACGGCGCCTCCCGCACGCGCCAGCTCTGGAGCATCACCGTGCCGCTGGTGCGACGCACCCTGATGTTCTCCGTGGTGCTCCAGACGCTGGCCGTGTTCCAGATGTTCGCCGAGCCGTTCGTGGTGACGGACGGCGGCCCCTACAACTCGACGACCACCGCGGGCCTGCACCTGTACGAGCACATCACCCGCGGCGACCTCGGCACCGGGGCGGCGAACTCGTTCCTGCTCGTGATCGTCGTCATGGGCCTCTCGCTGCTGTTCGTCCGGTTCCTGCGGACGGAGGACTGACATGACCACCACGCACGCCCCCAGCCCGGCCGGGACCCGGTCGGACCGGACCCGCGCGACGACGACCCGGCCGCCCCGGACGAGCCCCCGCGGGCTGCCCGCCGCCGTCGGCTCGCAGGCCTTCCTGCTGCTGCTCGCCCTGGCCTTCCTCGCCCCGGTCGTCTGGGCGCTGGTCTCGGCGTTCAAGCCGGCCACGCAGATCATCAGCGACCCGCTGGGCCTGGACCTGACGGCGCTGACCCTGGACAACTACCGGCGGATGTTCGCCGACGTGCCGATCGGGCAGGGCTTCCTCAACACCGCCGTCGTGCTGGTCACCAAGGGGACCATCACGCTGTTCTGCGCCCCGCTGGCCGCCTACGCGTTCGCCAAGTACCGGTTCCCGGGCCGCGACCTGCTGTTCGGCACGGTGCTGATCACGCTGATGCTGCCCACGATCGTGCTGATCATCCCGCTGCTGCTGGAGATGAAGTCGCTGGGGTGGGTCAACACCTACCAGGCGCTCGTGCTGCCCGGCGCCGTGGACGCCTTCGCCATCTTCTGGATGCGCCAGGTGATCGCCGACGTCCCGGACGAGCTGCTCGACGCCGCGCGCGTCGACGGCTGCGGCGAGTTCGGCATCTTCACCAGGATCGTGCTGCCCGTGATCCGGCCCGCCCTGGCCGGCCTGGCGGTCCTGACCGTCATGAACATCTACAACGACTTCGTCTGGCCCGTGGTGGCGGCGAGCTCCGAGCGGATGGCCACGCTGCAGGTGGTCCTGTCCACCCTCGCGCAGAACATCACCGGCAACCGCGTCGGGGCCGACTACGCGACCGTGACCGGCGAGCTGCTCGCCGCCGCGTCGATCGCCCTCGTCCCGCTCCTCATCGTCTTCATCGCACTCCAGCGGCACTTCATCAACGGCATCCTCGCCGGAAGCGTCAAGGGCTGAACCCCGCATTCCTGAAAGGCAGACACACATGACCTCGGCTCCTCCGCGCCCCGACGCCGCTCGCCCCGAGACCTCCGACCCCGCCTACCCCCGGCCCGACCGCGACCGCTCCGGCCGCTGGGCCAGCCTGGACGGCACGTGGGACCTCGACGTGCCCGGCGGCACGGTGCCGGTCACCGTCCCGTTCGCCTGGGAGACGGCGGCGTCCGGCGTCGGGCGCACCTGGCTGGAGCACGCGACCTACCGCCGTCAGGTCACCGTCCCCGCCGCCTGGGCGGGGGCGCGGGCCGTGCTGTGCTTCGGCGCCGTGCACCACCGCGCCGTCGTCCGGGTCGACGGCGTCCAGGTCGCCGAGCACGTCGGCGGGTCCACCCCCTTCGAGGTGGACCTCGACGGCGTCCTCCCGCCCAGCGGCACCGGGACGCTGGAGGTCGAGGTGCACGCGCCCGCCGACAAGCGCGCCATCCCGCACGGCAAGCAGCGGTCCATCCCGCGCGACGACTACGACGGCGTCTCGTTCACCCCGACGTCCGGCATCTGGCAGCCCGTCTGGCTGGAGGCGCGCGGGCGCACCTACGCGGCCCGCGTCGCGGTGCGGGGCGACTCGCTGACCGGGTTCGACGTCTCCGTGGACGTCGCGGGCGACGCGCCCGCGGGTGCGGTGGTGACCGCGGAGGTCACGGCGGGTTCCGGCACGGCCGGGTCCGGCGCGGGGGAGCGTCTGGACCTGGTCGCCGACGGCGCGGGCGCGGCGTCGGGCCGTCTGGAGATCGCGGAACCCCGGCTCTGGAGCCCCGCGGACCCGCACCTGTACGTGCTCACGGTGACGACCCGGTCCGCGGGGGCGGACCGCGCCGCCGAGCCCGACGCCGTCGCGATCACCGGCGGGCTGCGCCGCATCGACCGCCGCGGCGAGCACCTGTACCTCAACGACGAGCGGATCTACCTGCGCGGCGTCCTCGACCAGGGCTACTGGCCCGACTCCGGCCTCACCGCCCCCGACGTCGACACCCTGGTCGCCGACCTGGAGCACGCCCGCGACCTCGGCTACAACCTGGTCCGCAAGCACATCAAGCTGGAGGACCCGCGCTGGCTGCACCACGCCGACCGCACGGGCATGCTGGTCTGGGCCGAGCCGCCCGCCCCCAGCCGGTTCAGCCCCGAGGCCGCGCTGGCGTTCGAGGAGCAGGTCGCGCCCATGGTCGAGCGCGACGGCAACCACCCCAGCATCGTGATCTGGGGCCTCTACAACGAGGAGTGGGGCCTCGACTGGGACATCCCCGGCAGCACCGACCGGGCCGACGCCGCCGTCCGGGCCTACGACACGCTGCGCGCCCTGGACGACACGCGCCCCATCGTCGAGAACTCCGGCTGGGCCCACGTCCGCACCGACCTCGTGGACTGGCACTACTACGACGAGGACCCCGCCGCCTGGGCCGCGAACGTCGCGGCGCTCGCGGACGGCACGGGCGAGGACTTCCCGGTCCGGCTCGCGGCCGACTTCCTGGCCAGGAAGTCGCTGTACGGGTCGGCGGACCACCCGCGCACCGGGCTGCCCGTGCTGAACAGCGAGTACGGGGCGGGGTTCACCAGCCTCGAACGGGCCTGGCACCTGCGCTGGCAGACCCAGGAGCTGCGCCGGCACGACCGGTTCGCCGGCTACGTCTACACCGAGCTGGCCGACGTCGAGCACGAGATGGCGGGCCTGCTCGACGTCGACCGCCGGCCCAAGGACCGCGGCGGCCTCGAACCACGCGACATGAACGCCGAGACGGTGCTCGTGGTCGACCTGGTCCCCGCGCACGCGGGCGCCGACCTCCCCGTGCCGGGCGCCGAGCTCGGCCTCGACGTGCACGTCTCGCACCACGGCCCGGGCGTGGTGCGCGGGCGGGTCCGCGCGGCCTGGGTGCCGGCGGGCACGCCGTTCGGCGAGGCCCCGGTCGACGGCGCGTCGGACGGCGGCGACCTCGGCGCAGCCGGGTCGTCCGGCGTCGGGTCGGAGACCGTCGAGGCCAAGCCGTTCGTGCTCAGCCCGGCCGTGCGGGTCACGGTGCCGCCGCCCGGCCCGGTGTCGTCGGCCCGCCTGCACCTGTGGCTCCTGGACGACGCCGGCGCCGTGCGGGCGCGGACCTTCGTCGACGCCGGGCCCATCGAGGAGCCCAACCGGCGCGGCGAGCGCTGGGCGTGACGAGGGCCTGACCCGGCGTCATGCGGCCCGGCCGTGCCTGAGCAGGTGCGGCCGGGTCAGCCGTCGTGTGCCTCGACCAGCGCGCCGATGTCGATCCTCGTCATGCCGTGCACGGCGTCGAGGACCCGAGCTGCGGCCGCCGGGCCGGCGCCGTCGAGCAGGTCGGCCAGGGCGCTCGGCAGCACCTGCCAGGACACGCCGAAGCGGTCGGTCAGCGACCCGCCCGGTCCCTCGGTGCCGCCGTCGGCCAGGGCCGCCCACACCCGGTCGAGCTCCTCCTGCGTGGCGCACTCGACGTACAGCGACACGGCGGGGGTGAAGGCGAACCGCGGCCCGCCGTCGAAGGCGATGCAGCGCTGCCCGGCCAGCTCGAAGGCGACCGTCGTGACCTGGCCGCCGGGCGTGCGGTCAACGTCGAGGATCCGGGAGTGGTCGAGGATCCCGATGTAGTGCTCCGCCGCCTCCTGGGCGCGTCCGTCGAACCAGAGGAACGTGCTGACCTGCATGGTTGCTCTCCTTCGGGGTGGTGACCGGTTCGTGGTGCGCGGCCGCGTCAGCGGTGCGCCAGGGCGGCGTAGTCCTTGAGCTCGACCGTGTTGGCGACCCGTTCCATGCCGCGGCCCACGAGGGCGCGCGGCAGGAACGGGAGCACCCGGACCGCCAGGTTGCGCATCCGGATCTGGGCCCGGGAGTCCGGCATCAGGCCGTTGTCGCCCGAGGTGCGGGCGAACTCCTGGGCCCGGTCGACGAACTCGCGCATCTGCCGCGCGTACGCGGGGTAGGCGCGCGTGTGGTCGCCGTCGGCGGCGGCGAGCTCGCCCGCGAGCACGTACGCCCCGACGAGGGCGAGGCTGGTCCCGATGCCCGACATGGGCGACGCGCAGTAGGCGGCGTCCCCGAGCAGCACGGTCCGGCCGCGCGACCAGCCGTCCACCTCGACCTGCACGACCCGGTCGAAGTAGAAGTCGGACGCGTCGTCGATCGTCGACAGCAGTCGCGGGATCTCCCAGCCGTCGCCCTCGAAGGCGCGCGTCACGATCCGCTTCTGCTCGTCGACGTCGCCGCGGTCGTACCGGAGCGGGGCCGAGCGCAGGAAGAACGCGGCCAGCGCGGTGCCCGGTGCGGTGCGCGGGTAGATGCCGGCTGTCCGGCCCGGACGCCCGCCGCCGGCGGGCATCGTGTACATGAGCTGCCAGCCGTCGTGCGGCAGCGTGGTCGTGGTGCTGAACAGCGAGACGTAACAGCCCAGGTCGCGGAGGTACCGCTCGTCGGGGCCGAACACCAGCCGGCGCACCGTGGAGCGCACGCCGTCGGCGCCGACCAGCAGGTCGAACCGGCGGGCCGTACCGCTCTCGAACCGGACCTGGATCCCGACGTCGTTCTGCTCGGCGGCCACGACCGAGTCGCCGAAGATGTACTCGACGTCGTCCCGCGACGCCTCGTGCAGGATGCGGGCGAGATCGGTGCGCAGGATCGCCAGCTCGGCGACGGGGCCGCCCGAGTCGCCGAAGACGTCGATGCCGAGGGTCGCGACGCGCCGGTTGCGCTCGTCCACGAACGCCATGCCCCGCGCTCCGGTGTGCGCGGCGCGGACGGCGGGCACGATCCCGGCCCGCTCGGCCACCTCGCGGGCGGTGCCGCGGATGTCGACGGCGTGGCCGCCCGTCCGGGGCGCCGGGGCGCGCTCGACGACGGTCACGTCGAAGCCGTACCGGTGCAGCCAGTACGCGAGCGTCGGACCGCCGATCCCGGCGCCGGAGATGAGGACGCTCCGGTTCTTCATGGGTTCTCCCTGCGTCAGGCCGGACGCGTGATGCGTACGGCGTATCGTGGTACTGGTCTGTTGTCGACAGTAGCGAGCCACAACCATGATGAGCAGTGAAGTCGGGCGAGAAGTGTCCTGGTTCGACCACGAACTGAACTAGTACACTTGCCTCGACCGGAAGGTCGTTCGACGAACCGGAGGGGTGCATGTACGCGTCGCCGCATCAGGTGGAGCCGCCGTACCGGCAGATCGCGGGCGAGCTGCGCGCCAAGATCCTGGCGGGCGACCTGCGCCCGGGGGACCGGGTGCCCTCCGTGCGCCAGATCGCGCAGCGGTGGGGCGTCGCGGTCGCGACGGCGACCCGCGTGACCGCCGTCCTCCGCGACGAGGGCCTGGTCGAGGCGCGGGTCGGTTCCGGCACGGTGGTCAGCGACCTCGCGCGGCGCGAGCGGGCCGGGCGGCCCGTCACGGGGCGGACGACGCCGGCGGCACCGGCAACGGCACCGGCACCGGCAACGCCGGCGTCGGTCCCGGCGGGAGCGCGAGCAGCCGCCCGCCCGCCGTCGGACCCGGGGCTGAGCCGGGACGAGCTGCTGCGGGCCGCCGTCGAGATCGCCGACACCGAGGGCCTGGAGGCGGTGTCGATGCGTCGGCTCGCCGCCCACCTCGGCGTCGGCCCCATGTCGCTGTACCGGCACGTCGCCAACAAGGACGAGCTGCTGGTCGAGATGGCCGACCGGGTCTTCGGCGAGATCGAGCTGCCGAAGATCGGGCCGGAGGGCTGGCGCGCCCGGCTCGAGCTCGCCGCGCGCCGGCAGTGGCGGCTGTGCCGCAGGCATCTCTGGCTGCCCCGGACGGTCTCGTTCACGCGTCCGCTGCTGGCGCCGAACATGATGGCGCAGACCGAGTGGACGCTCCGCGCGCTCGACGGGTTCGGGCTGGACCCGACGATCCTGATGCGGGAGGCGCTCGCCCTGCACGGGCTGGTCCTGACCGCCGCGCTGTCCCTGGCGGACGAGGTCGAGGCGGAGCAGGACAGCGGCGTCACCCTCGACCGGTGGCATGCCGAGCGCGCCGCCCGCGCGGGCGAGCTGCTCCGCTCCGGGCGGTTCCCGCGGCTCGCCGCGGTCCCCGTGGACGCCGCGCGCGACCTGGACGCGCAGTTCGAGTACGGCCTGGCGCGGCACCTGGACGGCTTCGCGGTGCTCGTGGCCGAGCGTTAGCCGCGCTTGCCGGTGACGGCTAGCCGCGCGGCTCCGGCGTCTGCCCGCTCTCCGTGCCGTTCCCGGTGAGGGCGTCGACCGACCGGCCGATCTGGCCGACGGCACGGGCGAGCAGGTCGTCGGGGTCGGCGTCCCAGGTCTCGGCCTTCTGGTCCAGCAGGCCGTCGAGCGCCAGGGCCGCCAGGCCGTGCCCGGTGGCCCAGAGCGTGAGCCCGAGCGCGTGCGGGTCGGCGACGCCGAGCCGGCCGACGAGGTCGGTCAGCACCTGGAGCGCGGCGTCGCCCGCCTCCTGCACGGCCGGGTGCTTCTCGGGCTCGGAGAGTTCGGGGCGGAACATGACCTGGAAGTGGCCCGGCTGCCGCCGGGCGAAGGCGACGTAGGCGGCGACCGTCCGCGAGACCTCGTCGCCGCCCGACGTCGTGCCCGGCCGGCCGACGGCGCCCAACAGGTCCTGGGTGAGCAGGTCGAAGCCGCGGGCCGAGATCGCGGACAGCAGCGCCGCCCGGTCCGCGAAGTGGTGGTAGGGCGCGCCCGGGCTCACGCCGGCCTCGCGGGCGACGCGCCGCAGGCTCACGGCGGCGATCCCTTCGGCCTCGATGAGCCGCACGCACGCCTCGATCAGCTCCTCGCGCAGCGCGCCGTGGTGGTACGTCTCCCGTTTGCGTGACCCGTTGACCTCCATGGCCGAAATCTATACGGTGCTCATAATCTAAACACTGCTCAGACTGGAGACGCGATGTCGAGGGTTCTTGTCACCGGCGCCACGGGGTTCATCGCCGGGCACGCGATCGAGGAGCTGCTGAGGAACGGTCACGAGGTGCGCGGGACCGTGCGCTCGCTGCGGGATCCCGCGCGGGTGGCGCATCTGCGCCGCATCGCGGACGCGGCCGGGGGGCGGCTCGACCTGGTGGAGGCCGATCTGGCCCGCGACGCGGGCTGGGACGAGGCAGTCTCCGGGCAGGAGTACGTGCTGCACATGGCCTCGCCGTTCCCGGCCGCGCCGCCGCGGGACGAGAACGAGCTGGTCGGGCCGGCCGTCGACGGCACGCTGCGGGTCCTGGGGGCGGGCGCGCGGGCCGGGGTGCGGCGCGTGGTCATGACGTCGTCGCTGGCCGCAGTGAGCGCGGCCGGCTCGCGCGAGGGCGACCGGCGGTGCACCGAGGAGGACTGGAGCGACCCGGACCGGATCGCGCCCTATGCCAAGAGCAAGACGCTGGCGGAGCGCGCGGCCTGGAGCTTCGCGGCGGACCACCCCGAGCTCGAGCTGACGGTGATCAACCCGGGGCTCGTCCTGGGTCCGGTGCAGCACGCGGCGTCCGGCACGTCGGTGGCGCTGGTGCGCAGGCTGCTGGGCCGGGAGATCCCGGCGGTCCCGGAGCTCGGCTTCGCCCCGGTCGACGTGCGCGACGTGGCGCGGGCGCACCGGCTGGCCATGGAGTCGCCCGACGCCGCGGGCCAGCGGTACATCTGTGCCGGCGACAACTTCTGGTTCGGCGACCTCGCGCGGATCCTCGACGAGGAGTTCGGGCCGCAGGGCTACCGAGTACCGCGGCGCAGGATGCCGTACTGGATGCTCTGGACGGTCGGCCGGTTCGACCGGGAGGTGCGGCTCGGCCTCGACTTCGTCGGCAGCGCGGAGCTCGTCAGCGCCGACAAGGCGCGCCGCGAGCTCGGCTGGGACATGCGGCCAGTGCGGGAGACGCTCGTCGACACCGGCCGCAGCCTCGCCGAGCTGGGGCTCGTCCGGCCGCGCGGCGCGGCGCGAGCGGCAGCCTGAGACGTGCTGTCAGGGGTGCCGTGCCGGTGCGGTCGGCAGTTTGCGCCGCAGACTCGGCAGTTTGCATCGAGGTCGGCACAGGCCTGTGCCGACC
>NZ_JBHWZO010000193.1:0-11823 GCF_042728455.1 Promicromonospora sp. NPDC060204 | reverse complement strand
GGTCCAGGCTGTCGCGGGGCAGAGGTCCGACACATCGAGCAGTACGACGGCCGGGGATTGGGGTGGGTCCGTAAGCGCCCCGCTCCCGGCCGGAGTAGCGGGAAAGCCCTTTCCATAGGTCGGTCCCGCGGGTAGGGTTCCTGCGGATCGGCGCGGCGGGGTCGTGTCGACTCGATAGAGTGATCGATCACACGCGTCGACGAGGACGGAGCACAATGAGAGTCACGATCCTGGGCACAGGTGCCATCGCCGGAGCCCACGCGCGAGCGATCGCGGACCTGCCGGCGCACGGCGTGGACGCGACCCTGGTGCACGCCGTCGACATCGACGCGGCGCGGGCCGAGGAGTTCGCCCGCGAGCACGGCGTCCCCGGGCACGGGACCTCCCTGGAGGCCGTGCTGGGCGAGACGGACGTGCTGCACATCTGCACGCCGCCGGGCGTCCACGCGGACGTCGCCGTGGCGGCGCTCGAGGCGGGTGTGCATGTGGTGGTCGAGAAGCCCGCCACGCTGTCCCTCGCGGAGATCGACCGCATCGCGGCTGCCGAGGCCGCCTCGACGGCGTCGTTCACGCAGGTCGTGCAGCACCGGTTCGGGCACGGTGCGTGGCAGCTCCGCCGCCTGCTCGACGACGGCGCGCTGGGTCGCCCGCTCGTCGCGACGTGCGACACGCTGTGGTTCCGCGGGCCGGCGTACTTCGAGGTGCCGTGGCGCGGCCGCTGGGACACCGAGGGCGGCGGGCCGACGATGGGCCACGGCATCCACCAGTTCGACCTGCTGCTGGCGACGCTCGGGCCGTGGTCCGAGGTGACGGCCCTGGCCGGCCGCCTCGCCCGGCACGTCGACACCGAGGACGTCTCGATGGCGATCGTCCGCTTCGCGAGCGGCGCCATGGCGACGATCACCAACTCCCTGCTGTCCCCGCGGGAGACCTCCGACCTGCGGTTCGACACCGAGGCGGCGACGATCGAGCTGTCGCACCTGTACGGGTACACCGACGCCGACTGGACGTTCACGCCCGCCGTGGGCCGGGACGACGTCGCCGAGCTGTGGCAGCCGGACCCCGAGGCGCTGCCGTCGGGACACCTCGCCCAGTTCGTGCCGACGTACCGGGCGTTCGCCGCGGGCGAGGCGTTGCCGGTCACCGCGGCCGACGTGCGCGGCACCCTGGAGCTGGTCGCCGCGATCTACCGGTCGGCGTTCACGGGTTCGATCGTGCGTGCCGGCGAGATCGGAACAGGTGATCCGTTCTACGCGTCCATGCGCGGCACAGGCCCGAGCTGGCCCCCGCTGAAGGACACGCCGACCCCGGCTGCGACTGCGAGCTGACGCCGCCGCAGGTCGCTGCCCGACGGCGCCGCCGCCGGCCGCCGTCGAACGTAGGCCTGGTCGCTCCATGAGTGCTCACACGCCGACGACTCCTACGTTCGACGGCGCGCCACCGGGCCGGCGCCGTCGGGCGCTGGGCATTGGCCGCTGTGGCGCCGGCCAGCGCGCCGTCGGCTAAATGAGCGCGGGTCTAGTTGCGGAATCTGCGCTCAGAATGCAACTAACTCCGCGCTCAATCAAAGTTGGCCTTTGGTGCTGAGCAGTGAGCGCGGCCCCGGGCGGGACTGTCGCTGCCCGACGGTCCGCCGCGAGTGCGACGTCGAACGTAGGCTTGATCGCTCTCTGAGCCCCCATGCGCCGAGGGTTCCTACGTTCGACGGTGCGGCGTGCCGGCACCGTCGGTCGCCGGGCGCTGGGCGTCGGCCCAAGGCGTCGGCTGCTGACCGCGGGTCTGGTTGCGGAGTCCGTGCTCAGAGCGCTACCAGCTCCGCGCTCGCCGTCGGGCAGCGGCTTGTACTGAGCACCAAGTGCGGGTCCGGGCTGGTTCTGTCGTGGCCCGGGTTCCAACGATGCAGTTCGTTACGAATTCCTGACCTGGGGCTCTGGACAACGCTTCCCGTAGCGGTATTGTATCGATTCAGTCGGCCGTCGAGGATGCAGCCGGCCACCAGCAGCACACAGAGCAAGGAGGCTCACGTGGTCCGCACACGCACCACCACAAGGACGGCGGCCGTCCAGGTCACGGCCCTCGCAGCGGCATCGGCCCTGGCCCTCTCGGCCTGCGGCGGCGGTACGACGCCCTCGGCCGAGGCAGCGCCGGTAGCCACCGACCGGGACATCGAGCTGTCCCTCGTCTGGTGGGGGGACGACGACCGTGCGGCCCGGTACGAGGAGGCGGTGGCGCTCTTCGAGGAGCAGCACCCCAACATCGACGTCCAGACGCAGTTCCAGGCCTGGGACGACTACTGGACCGCCCGCAGCACCGAGGCCGCCGGCCAGACCCTGCCCGACGTCTTCCAGATGGACCTCGCCTACATCCACCAGTACGCGTCGAACAACCAGCTCCTGGACCTGTCGAACCAGCTCGGCGTGAACCTGAACACCGACGACTTCGACCAGACGGTGCTCGCCTCCGGCTCGGTCAACGACGGCCAGTACGGCATCCCGACCAGCACGAACACCCTCGGCATGATCCACCACGACGACCTCCTGGACGAGCTCGGCATCGAGCCGCCGCAGGAGGGCCTGACCTGGGACGAGTACGACGCCTGGATCCGTGAGGTCAGCGCGGCGGGCGCCGACCACGACCCGCAGATCTACGGCGGCACCGACTACACGGGCACGCTGTGGCTGTTCATCCAGTGGCTGGTGCAGCAGGGCAAGACGGCGTTCGCGGACGACGGCTCGCCGGCCTTCGAGAAGGCCGACCTCGTCGCCTGGGCCGAGCGCACCCAGCCGCTGCGTGACGACGGCGTCTTCTTCCCCGTCGAGCGCGCCAAGCAGGTCGAGCCCCTCACCGGCATGCAGGTGGGCCAGGCGGCGACCGAGATGACCTGGGACAACATGATGGCCGGCTACTCGGCCGGCGCGGGCAGCGAGAACCTCGACCTGCTCCCGGTGCCGACGGGCGCCGACGGCTCGGCGCAGTTCTGGAAGCCGTCGATGCTGCTCTCGTCGTCGGCGTCGACGCAGGAGCCGGACGCCGCCGCGGCGCTCATCGACTTCCTCGTGAACGACCCCGAGGTGGGCAAGATCTTCGGCACCTCGAAGGGCGTGCCCGCCGTGGCGGCCCAGCGAGACGCCATGGAGGTCGAGGAGGGCTCGATCGACAGCAAGATCGTCGGCTACGAGGAGCACGTCGCCGAGCGCGTCACCGAGGACACCCCGCTGCCCGTCGAGGGCTACGGCGTGGTCGAGGCCGAGTTCAAGCGGCTGGGCGAGGAGCTGTCCTACGGCAACATCACGCCGGAGGAGTTCGCCGACCAGTGGTTCCAGAGCGCCGAATCGAACCTCGGCGGGTCCTGACCATGTCCGCGACCACCACCGAGCGCGGCCGCTCGGCCGGGCGCGGGAACGTGCGGGGGACGGCGACGTCGTCGTCCCCCGCACGGGGCGGCGGCAAGCCGCAGCGCGACCGGTCCGACGTGAAGGCCGGGTACGCGTTCCTGTCCCCGTGGCTCCTCGGGTTCGTGCTGCTGACGGCCGGCCCCATGCTGATGTCGCTGTACCTCGCGTTCACCGACTACAACCTCTTCCGGGCCCCCACGTTCGTCGGCATCGACAACTTCACCGCCCTGTTCGCCGACCCGCGGTTCCTCAAGTCCGCCCAGGTGACGGCGGTCTACGTGCTGGTGGGTGTGCCGGTCAAGCTCGCGGCGGCGCTCGCCGTCGCCCTGCTGCTCAACGCGAAGCACCGCGGCCAGGGCGCCTACCGCTCGATGTTCTACGCGCCGTCGCTCATCGGGGCCAGCGTGTCCGTGGCGATCGTCTGGCGCGCCATGTTCATCGACGACGGCATCGCCGACCAGGTCCAGCAGTTCTTCGGCCTGCCGGCCGGCGGCTGGGTGGGCGACCCGAGCATGACCATGCCGATGATGATCCTGCTCGCGGTGTGGCAGTTCGGCGCCCCGATGGTGATCTTCCTGGCGGGGCTCAAGCAGATCCCGCAGGAGCTGCACGAGGCCGCCGCCGTCGACGGCGCCGGGCCGATCCGCCGGTTCGTCTCCGTGACGCTGCCGATGCTCTCGCCCGTGCTGTTCTTCAACCTGCTGCTCGAGACGATCGGCGCGTTCCAGGTGTTCAGCTCCGCCTTCATCATCTCGGGCGGCACCGGCGGACCCGCGGACTCGACGCTCTTCTACACGTTCTACCTCTACCTCAAGGGCTTCACGGAGTTCCGGATGGGGTACGCCTCGGCCATGGCCTGGGTGCTCGTGCTCGTGGTCGGCATCATCACCGCCGTCCTGTTCCGCACCTCGCGTGCCTGGGTCCACTACACGGGAGACGTGCGATGACGACAGCGACCACAACCGCCCCGCGTACCGACGTGAGCCGCTCCGCCAGCGCGACGGCGACACGGCGCAAGCGCCTGCGGTCCGTCGTGTTCCACGTGCTCGTGATCGCCGTCGCCGTGGTGATCCTGTACCCCGGCGTGTGGATGGTCATGAGCTCGTTCAAGCCGAGCGGCGACATCGTCGGCAACGTGAACCTGTGGCCCGAGACGTGGACGCTGGAGAACTACACGTCGGCGCTGAGCGGCATCGGCGGCGTCTCGTTCTGGACGTTCGTGCTCAACTCGCTGATCCTCGCGGTCGGGTCGGTCGTGGGCATCGTCCTGTCGGCCACCGTGTCCGCCTATGCGTTCGCGCGGATCAGCTTTCCCGGGCGCGGGGTGTACTTCGCGGTGATGATCGGCACGATGCTCCTGCCGTTCCACGTGGTGATCATCCCGCAGTACATCCTGTTCAACTCCATGGGCCTGGTGAACACGTTCGTGCCGCTGCTGGCGCCCAAGTTCCTCGCCACGGAGGCGTTCTTCGTTTTCCTCATGGTGCAGTTCCTGCGAGGGCTGCCACGTGAGCTCGACGAGGCCGCGCGGATCGACGGCTGCGGGCACTGGGGGATCTTCCGACTCGTGCTGCTGCCGCTGATGCGGCCGGCGGTGATCACCAGCTCGATCTTCGCCTTCATCTGGTCGTGGAACGACTTCCTCGGCCCGCTGCTCTACCTCAAGCGGCCCGACACCTACCCGCTGCCCATCGCGTTGCGGCTCTACGTGGACCAGACGTCGGTCTCCGACTACGGCGCGCAGATGGCCATGGCCGTGCTCGCGCTCGTGCCGGTGCTGCTGTTCTTCGTGGTCTTCCAGCGGTACCTGGTCGACGGCGTCGCGACGCAGGGCCTCAAGGGCTGACCGCCGTGAGCGCACAGGAGCAGGCCGACGAGCCCGCCGCGCCGGCCCGCGGACGCCGTCTGGCCGGCGAGGGCTGGTTCCCCCTGCTGGGGGAGACGCTGCTGACCGGGCTGCTCGTGCTCGCCGGCAGCCTGGCCGTGGTGACGGCCCCGGCGGCGCTCGCCGCGGGGGCCGCGCACCTGCGGCGGCACCTCGGCGGGTACGACACCTCGGTCCGCTCGTTCTGGCGGGACTGGGTCGCGGCCGTGCGCGGGCTGTGGGTGCTGGGCGTGCTGGTCCTGGGGGTGGCGGTCGTGGTGGTCGTCAACTCCGGGCTGACGGCGTCCGGCGCGCTGCCGGGCGCCGCCGCCGTGCGCTGGGTGACGTGGGCGGCAGCGGCCTGCGCCGCGGTGGTCCTGGTCCGCACGACGGCGGCGTGGTCGGACGGCGGTGCGGGGACGGACAGCAGCGCTGGGAGTGCGGCTGGGGCGGGCGCCGAGTCCGGCCCCGGGGCGGACGGCGGCGCCGCGCTGGGTGCTGGCGCCGGGAGCGCGGCAGGGGCCGGGAACGGCGCGGACGACGGGAGTGCTGTTGGCGCCGGTGCCGTCTGGCGACTGCTGGCCCGCGGCGCGGCGCGCTCTCGTGACGACCTGGTGGGTTCCGCGCTGCTGCTCGCGGCGCTGGTGATGTGCGTGGTGCTCGTGTGGATGTTGACGCCGCTCGTCGTGGTGACGGGTGGCCTGCTCAGCCTGGCGGCGGTCGCCGTCGAGACCCGGCGCGCGCTGCCGCGCCCGGTCAACTGAAAGTGCGCCTCTACCCAGTCATTGGGCCCGAAACCGAGCTGTTTTCGGGCCCAATGGCGGGGTAGAAGCGCACGTCTTCGTGAGATCGAGAATTCAGAGAGGAATTCGACAATGATCCCGAGAACCATCCGGACCGGAGCCGTGCTGGCGACGGCACTCAGCCTCGGTTTGAGCGGGGTGGGGGCCGTGGCGTTCGCGGCCACCGCCTCGACCGCCGTCCCGGCCAGCACCCTGACGACGGCCCCGGCCACACGACCGGCCACTACCGGCGCGGCCACTACCGGCGCGGCCACCACCGGCGCGGCCACTACCGACGCGACCACCACCGACTCGACCACGGCCCAGGGCGACCCGACCGCCCAGGGCGGGCGGCCGCCGTCGGGCACCGGAGAGCCGGGCATCAAGATCACCGAGAAGCTCGGTCGCGGCCTCGTGGCCGCCTCGACCAGCGAGGGCGTGTTCCTGAGCTGGCGGCTGCTCGCGCCCGAGGTCACCGGCCACACCGACGCCGGGCTGCAGGGCCCGGGCTTCGCCGTGTACCGCGACGGGCGGCGGATCGCGACGGTCACGGGCGCGACCAACTACCTCGACGCCGCGGGCACGGCGGACGCCCGCTACCGGGTGGTGCCGCTGAGCGGCCCGAACAAGGGCCGGGCGGCGTCGGCGGACGTGTGGGGCGACGGCCACCTGGACATCCCCCTGAACAAGCCGGCCGACGGCGTCACGCCCGCCGGCGAGGCCTACACCTACCGCGCGAACGACGCCTCCGTGGCGGACCTCGACGGCGACGGCGACTACGAGGTCGTCGTGAAGTGGGACCCGTCCAACTCCAAGGACGTGTCCCAGGTGGGCTACACGGGCAACGTCTACCTCGACGCCTACGAGCTGGACGGCACGCAGCTCTGGCGTATCGACCTGGGCGTGAGCATCCGCGCCGGCGCGCACTACACGCAGTTCCCCGTCTACGACTACGACGGCGACGGCCGCGCCGAGCTCATGGTCAAGACCGCCCCCGGCACGCGGGTGACTACGTACCGGGACGGGAAGCCTGCCGGGCAGCGCTACGTGCCGATCGCGAAGGACGACCGCGCGGCCGGGGTGCGGGACACCGACGACTACCGGATGTCCGCCGGGGACTACTACGAGCACCTCGTGGACACGTTCCGCGGCTGGTCCACGCGCCCGGAGGTCGTCTCCGGGGAGTGGCCCGCCACGCTGGAGGAGGCGTGGGGCATCGACGCGCGGTGGACCTACCCGCTGTCCGACGCCGACGCCCGCGCCGCCGTCGACCACTTCATCGACGTGTACGCGCCGTCCCGCTCGACGCGCAACCAGCTCCGGCTCTTCGAGGGCTTCGTGATCAGCGGCCCGGAGTACCTCACCGTCTTCGACGGGCTCAGCGGGCGGCCCCTGGAGACCGTCGACTACGAGCCCGGCCGCACCGACGACGGGCTGCGCTGGGGCGATTACGCGATGGCGCGCATCGAGCCGGGCAACCGGGTGGACCGCTTCCTGTCGGGGGTCGCGTACCTGTCCGAGGGCAGGGCCAGCGCCATCTTCGCGCGCGGCTACTACACGCGCTCGACCGTCGCGGCCTACGACTGGAACGGAAAGCACCTGACCCGGCGCTGGCTCGCGGACTCGGGCTGGACGCCCATGTCCAACCCGTTCAACGACAGCCCCCACGGCGTGCCGGGCACCTCGCCCGAGTGGGGCAGCATGACCACGCAGGGCTTCCACTCGCTGTCGGCGGCGGACGTCGACGGGGACGGCCGGCAGGAGATCGTCTACGGCTCCGCGACGCTCGACGACGACGGCTCGCTCCTGTACTCGTCGTTCGACACCCTGCCGGACGGCTCGGCGAACCCCGGGGCGACCGCGGGACTGGGGCACGGCGACGCCATGCACGTGACCGACATCGACCCGGACCGGCCGGGGCTGGAGATCTGGACCGCGCACGAGGGCGCCACGTGGGCGCCCTACGGCTCGGCGATGCGCTCGGCCGAGGACGGCGAGGTCCTGTTCGGGCGGTACTCCGGGCGGGACACCGGCCGCTCGATGATCGGCGACGTGCTGCCCGACGTGCCGGGCATCGAGGTGTGGGCGTCCATGCCGGACGGCACTCTCGGGTCGGGCACGCTGAGCGCCACGGGTGAGCAGGTGTCGACGTCGACCATGGGGACCAACCAGTCCGTGCGGTGGGCCGGCGACGGCACCACGCAGATCGTGGACGGCGCAGACCCCGCGGTGCCGACGATCAAGGACTGGTCGCGCGGCGTCGTCGCGACCCTGGACGGGACGCTGACCAACAACGGCACCAAGGGCAACCCGTCGCTCGTGGCCGACGTGCTGGGCGACTGGCGCGAGGAGGTGCT
Organism: Promicromonospora sp. NPDC060204; assembly: GCF_042728455.1. Classification (NCBI taxonomy): domain Bacteria; kingdom Bacillati; phylum Actinomycetota; class Actinomycetes; order Micrococcales; family Promicromonosporaceae; genus Promicromonospora; species Promicromonospora sp. NPDC060204. The sequence continues at coordinate 3,425 of NZ_JBHWZO010000193.1, read as the reverse complement.
GGTGCGCACCACGGACTCGACCGCGCTGCGGCTCTTCACCACGACCGAGCCGAGCGACATCGCGCTGTACACGCTCATGCAGGACCCGCAGTACCGCGTCGAGGTGGCGCGGCAGCAGACGACGTACAACCAGCCCTCGTACCCGAGCTTCTACCTGGCCTCGGACACGGACTGGTCCAAGGTGCCGATCCCGGGCCGCCCCTGAGCGTAGGCGCAGCCTGACTTCGGTCGGTTGCCTTGAGATCGATCGGTTGAAGGACCGGTCTCAAGGCAACCGACCGATCTCGCGTGCCTGCCGGCCCCCACCTCAGGAGGGTCCCTCCTGGGGTGGAGGGGATGTCCAGGATGTCCTTCGTGCGGGGGATCCGTCTTTCGCCCGGTCCCAACAGACTGACGGGGTGCCGAGACGAAGGAGCATCCCCATGAATGCACACCGCCGAGTCAGAGCAGCCCTGGGCGTGGTGGTCGCCGGAGCGCTGCCGCTCACCGGTGCTGGCATTGCGACGACGGCGTCCGCGACCGCGGTGCTCGCGACGCCCGCGGTCACCGCGGAACCCGCCGCACCGGCGCTGGGCGTGGACGCCGCGGCCGCGATCGACGACCCGCTGGCGCTGCCCCGCCAGCTCCAGGACGCGGCCGAGCAGGCCGCCTCCGCGCCGACCGCCCGCGCGCGGACGACGACGGACGCCGGCATCCGCCGTGAGCTCGACCAGGCCGTCGCCGGCCTGGTGGACGACGGCGCCGTCGCCGTCACCGCGCGCGTCGAGACGCCGGACCTGACCTGGGCCGGCGCGGACGGCGTCCGCGAGCTCGGGGGCCACGCGCGCGCCCGGGCTGACGACCCGTTCCGCGTGGCGAGCAACACCAAGCCCATGATCGCGACCCTCGTGATGCAGGAGATCGAGAAGGGCACCTGGACGCTGGACACGAGCGTCGAGGACGTGCTGCCCGGCGCCCTGCCGCGGGACGTGACGATCGAGCAGCTGCTCAGCCACACCTCGGGCGCCCCGACGGCGTCGGAGTACCTGATCCTGGACAAGATGCAGGACCCGGCCGACATCGACGAGTACTTCGAGGTGCTGGGCGAGCACTACTCGGACGGCGACCACGTCCGGGCCGTGCACACCGCGCCGTGGATGCTGGAGCCGGGTACCGGCTTCTCCTACTCCAACGCCGGCTTCGTGACGCTCGGCATGATGCTGGAGAAGGTGAACCGGACCGACCTCGACGAGCTCCTGGAGGAGCGCGTGTTCGAGCCGGCCGGCATGCGCCGCAGCGACTACCCCGAGACGCCGCAGAAGCGCGGGCCGTTCCTGCACGACGCCGCGTACACCGGCGCCGACGGCGCGGGCTGGTACTCGATCGCGCACTTCGACCCGACGCTGTTCCGCGCGGCGGGCGCCGTGACCAGCACGACGAAGGACCTCGCGGCCTTCAACGAGGCCCTGGTCACCGGTGAGCTCGTCGCGCCGGAGACCGTGACCGACATGCTGACCCCGCGCAGTGCCGAGCTGATCGAGTACGGCCTGGGCACCTACCGCCTGCCCGACCCTTGCGTGCCCGGCGAGTACCTGTACGGGCACGACGGCGCGAGCTTCGGCACGCTGAGCGTCAACTTCACCTCGCTCGACGGCGAGCGGCAGATCGCCCTGGGCGTGACCGGGCGCAACTTCACGGCGGACCCGGAGGCCCTGTACGACCTCAACGAGCTGCTGGTCCCGATGTTCGAGGCGACCTGCTGACCTGACCCCGACGACGTGTCAGACCCTCAGGTCCCTCGGGCGACCTGAGGGTCTGACACGTCGGGGCTGCGCCCGCGTCGTCAGCCCACCGAGGAGCTGGAGCCGCGCACCACCAGCGTGGGCTGGAACATCACGTGCTCGGCCGCGGCGTCGGGACCGTCGAGCAGGAGGTCGGCGGCGCGGACCCCGATCTCGTGGGTCGGCTGGCGCACGGACGTCAGGGGCGTGGACAGCTCGGCGGCGAACGCGACGTCGTCGTACCCCACCACCGCGACGTCCGCGGGGACGGCGATGTTCTCCGTGCGGAGCGTGCGCAGCACGCCCAGCGCGACCAGGTCGTTGACGCAGAAGACGGCGGTGGGCCGGTCGCCCGACTCCAGCAGCCCGCGGATCGCGGCCTCCCCGCCCTCGGCGTTGAGGCTGGAGACCGTGACCTCCACGAGCGCGGTCGCCGGGTCCAGCCCGGCCGCGACCAGCTCCTTGACCACGCCCTCGTACCGGTCGGCGCACTGCCGGATCGTGTGCGGGCCGTTGAGGAACGCGATGCGCGTGTGCCCCTCGTCGAGCAGGTGCCGGGCGGCGAGCTCGCCGCCGCGCACGTCGTCGACGGCCACGGAGGAGATGCTCGGGTCGGACGACGGTCGGTCCAGCAGCACCACCCCGGTGCCGCGGCGGCGCACCGCCAGGAGGTGTTCGATGTCGTCGGTGGCCGGCACCACCATGACGCCCTGCACGCCGTGCTCCTCGAACAGGCGCAGGTAGCGCTGCTCGCGGTCGGGCTTGTCGTCCGACGACGCGACCATCAGTGTGAAGTCGTCCTGGTCCAGGCGCTGCTCGATGCCCCGCGCGACGTCGGTGAAGAACGGGTTGGCGATGTCCAGCACGATGGCGCCGACGGTGGTGATGGTGCCCGCCCGCAGCTGCCGGGCGGAGCCGTTGCGCACGAAGCTCAGCTCGTCGATCGCGGCCTCGACCCGCTCGCGCGTGCCGGGCAGCACCCGCTCGGGGCGGTTGAGCACGTTGGACACCGTGCCGACGGAGACGCCGGCGGCGCGGGCGACGTCGGCGATGGATGCTCGGCGGTGAGCGGCCGGCTGGGTCATGGAGCGCCTCCTTGCTTCGGGCTACATTATGAACCGATTCATGGCGCAGGTGGTCGAGGAGGACCGGACATGTCGAGCAACACGGCGGGCGCACGCGTCTGCTTCACGTCGCGGGTGCGCGCGGACCGGCTGGAGGAGAATCGGGTGGCCCACGCCGCCGTCTGGCCGCAGATGCTCCGCGCCCTGCGCGACACGGGCTGGCGGGACTACCACCTGTTCCTGCGCGACGACGGCCTGCTGGTCGGGATCCTCGTGACCGACGACTACGAGGCGGCGCAGCGCGGGATGGCCGCGACCGAGGTCAACGCCCGCTGGCAGGCGGCGATGTCGGGCTTCTTCGTCGACGAGGGCAACCCGGACGACGGCTTCGTGCTGCTGGACGAGGTGTTCCACCTGGAGGCCCAGCTCGCGGCCCTCCCGGCCAACGCCGCGTCCGACAACCTCTGACCCGTCGGACGGCCCCGCCGTCACTCCCCTTTGAGGCCCGGGTTTCCGCCGCGCTCGGCTTGTGCTGCCAGAACCCGATCAGCAGGTACGAGGCGACACCGACGCCCTCCCAGCCGACGTACAGCAGGAGGTA
>NZ_JBHWZO010000192.1:0-11935 GCF_042728455.1 Promicromonospora sp. NPDC060204 | reverse complement strand
GGCCCCCCCCCCCCCCCCGGCGCCCCCCCCCCCGGCTCTGCCCCTGAAGGACCCGCATGCCGTTCACGCTCTCGCACCCCGCCGCGGTGCTGCCCCTGCTGCGCCGCCCGTTCAGCGCCGCCGCGCTCGTGGCCGGGGCGGTCGCGCCCGACCTGCCGTACTTCGCGCGCAGCACGCCGGTCCCGGTGAGCGCCCAGTCCTGGTACGAGCCGTTCCTGAACGCGACGACGTCGCACTCCCTGGTCGGGGCCGTCACGGTGAGCCTGCCGTACGCGCTGGCGCTGTACGGGTTCCTCCGGGTGGCGCGGCGGCCGGTCGGGGCGCTGCTGCCCGCCGTCGTGCGGGCCGACGCCGCCGGAGCCGGCGCGCCGCGGGCGACGGCGCCGGGCGCGCTGCTCGCACGCACCGGGTGGGTGCTGCTGTCGCTGGTGATCGGGATCGCCACGCACCTGGTGTGGGACTCCTTCACGCACGGCGACGGCTGGGTGGTCACGCACGTGTCCCTGCTGAGCGCCACGGCGTTCGGCGATCTCACGTGGGCCCGGCTGCTCCAGCACGTGAGCACCGTCATGGGGCTCGTGGTGATCGCGGTGTACCTCTGGCGGCGGCGGGAACGGATGCCCGGGTGGGGTGCGGCCCGACAGGGCACGGCAGCCTGGCGGACGACGCGCCGCGGGCTGTGGGCGGTCGTCGCCGTCGCGGTGGTCGGAGCCGTGCTCGGCACGCTCCGCTGGTGGTCCGCCGGGTCGTCGTCCGACAGCGTGGGGCTGGCGCCCCGGGACATCGTCGAGGGTGTCCTCTCCGACGTCGCGACCGGGGCCGGGGCGGCCCTGATCGGCACGCTCCTGCTCTACGTCGTGGTGTGGTGGGCGGTGCGGGGCGCGCGCTCCGTCGCTCAGGGATGACGTCGCTCGGGGATGACGTCGCTCAGGGGTGGTCCGCGGGGCGTGGGAGCGTCCCGTGCGCGATCAGCTGGTCGTAGACGCGCTCGAACGCGCCCGCCAGCTGCCGGGTCTGCGCGCCCGACAGCGCGTCGAGGAAGACGGAGCGCACGAACGCGACGTGGCCCGGCGAGGCCCGGCCGAGCAGGGCACGCCCCTCGTCGGTCAGGGTGACGTCCGTCGCCCTGCGGTCCCGCGCGCTCGGGGTGACCTCGACCAGGGTCCGGCGAGCCATGCGCAGCACCTGGTGAGACACCCGGCTTCGTTCGGCGCCGATCCGCGTGGCCAGGTCGGAGACCGTCATCCGGCCGTCCGGGTCGCTGGTGAGCGCGACCAGGACGTCGTAGTCCGCCAGCGAGACGTCCGCGTCGGCCTGGAGCTGGTGGTTCATCTCGTACCGCAGGCGCAGGTGCACCTTCATGTAGGCGTACCAGGCGCGCGCCTGGTCGTCGTCGAGGAACGCGAAGGGCGACTCCGGAGGGACGTCGTACCCGCCCATGCCCGTCAGCGGAACAGGACGGTGTAGACCTTCGCGAGCAGTCCGTCGCGGACGAAGCCCATGTCCGTCCCGCGGACGACCGGCGGCGCCCCCTCGGGTCCGAGCGCCCACGCCAGGTAGCCCAGGTCCTGCACCTGGTAGAAGTCCCCGTCCGGGCGGAACACGAAGCCCGGCGCCCCGTCCAGGATCTCCCGCACCTTCGTGTCGAGGGCCTCGTGCCCCTCGACCTGGCCCTCCGCATCGGCAAAGACCACGTCCTCGGTGTAGGTCCGGCGGATCGCCTCCGCCCGGCGGGCGGGGTCGCGCTCGCCGAAGACCTCCAGCAGGTTGGCGCGCATCAGCTTCTCAAGGCTCGGGTCCGACATGACACCCTCCAGATTTACGTGAAGTTTCACTCAAAGTAGGTGTCCGCGTGCCACTCGTCAAGCCCGTCGTGCGTTGACGCACATTCTTCGATTCATCGCGCGGCTTCCGCCCGACCTCGGTGGAATGGTCCCCGAACGGGAGGGGATGGACCGGTATGACTGCCGCACGCGCGTTGCAGCTCGACGACTGGGTGGTGCACCGGCCCAACGTCGTACGCTCCGTCGCAGCACGCGTACCCGGCATCGACGCCGAGGAGGCCACCAGCCGCGCCCTCGAGAAGATGGTCCGCATCGCCTCCACCGGCGGCACCATCGACGACCCCGCCCCCTACTGGCGACGCGCAGCGGTCAACGAGGCCATCTCGATGACCCGGGAAGCAGGCCGCAGCCGCCCGGTCGAGGACGACACCCTGGAGCTGCTGACGCCCCCGGTCGCCGGTACCGAGCTGGGCGCGGAGCGTGCGGCCGACGTCTCCATGCTCCGCTCGGCACTGGCCGACCTGGCCGACGACGACCGCAAGATCCTCCTGGACCGCCACGTCCACGACATGGCCGTCGCCGACATCGCCGGCGACCTCGGGGTGCGTCCACACGCTGTGACGATGCGGCTACGGCGGGCCGAGGAGCGCCTCGCCGGGGCGTTCGCGGCCGCGCACGCCCAGACCGTCAACGAGCCGGAGTGCCGCACCACCCGCGCCGCGATGCACGACTACCTCAAGGAGCGGCTGCTCCCCCGGCGCCGTGCCCGGGTCGAGGCGCACATGGACGGCTGTGCCGAGTGCACGCGCGCGTTCGTCGACGTGCGCGAGGTGTCCTGGATGCTCCGCGACCTGGGACAGCACCTCGTCGCCGGAGCCGTGGCCACGGGTGCGCTGGGCGCCGCGGTGGCTGGTGCGGCGGGTGCCGGGGCTGGTGCGGGCGCGGGGGCGGCTGGCGCGGCGGGCGCCCCGAAGCCCGCGTTCGGCAAGAAGGAGGCCGCGATCGTGGCCGGTGTGCTCGCCGCGCTCGCGATCGGCGGCGGTGCGGCGGCGCTGGTCGCCAACCAGCCCGACGACCCCCCGGCCGCAGAGTCGGCTGCGAACCCGGGTGCGGGCGACGGCGGAGGCGCGGGCGACGGCGCGGGTGCGGGCGACGGCGGGGCCGGGACCGGTGCCGGCGGCGGCGAAGGCGCGGACACGCAGACTGGCGGCGGGACCGAAGGTGACGGCGCCGAGACCGGCCAGGACGACGGCGGTCGTGCTGGCGGCGGTGCGAACAACGGTGGTGCGGACGGCGGCGGTGCGGACGGCGGTGGTGCCGATTCGGGCACCGGATCCGACCCGGCGGACCTGCCGGGGGCCGACCTCGCGGACACGGTGACAGGGTGGCTCGCCGACCTCGGGATCCCGGTCGGCACGCCCGAGGAGTCGGGCGGCAGCTCGGGGTCCGGCTCGGCCGACGGCGCCGGAGACGGCAGTGCAAGCGACGGCGGAGACGGCAGTGCAAGCGACGGCGGAGGCGGCAGTGCAAGCGGCGACGGCACCGGCCAGAGCGGTACCGGCGAGAACGGCAGCGGCACGGACGGCACTGACGGACCGAGCAGCGCCGACGGGTCGCAGCCGGGCCTCGGCGCCGAGATGACGAGCTGGTTCGCCCGGCTCGGCGTCGCGGGCATCCCCGCGTTCCTGGTCCTCGTCTTCCTGCTGTGGCTCTGGGACCGCTGGTCCCGCCCCGACGACTGAGCGCCGCCGAAGAACGTCCACCCCGACGGCGCGGTCCCGGCGTCTGATACCGGGCGGTCCCGGCGTCCGATGCCGGGCGGACCCGGGGGTGACGTGACGGGTGGAGGGGTGGTCGGCTGGGCCGGATCTCGTTCGGCTGGAGCCTGCGTTTGCGGGCTCAGCCGGATAGTTCAGGCTGGGTGAACTGGACGGGGCCACGCCGAACGGGATTCGGCCCACCCGGCACCCACGCCCCAGGTCAGCTCGCCTCCGGACGGTCGATCGACTCAGTCAGTCGGCCGGCTTCCGGGCGGACGACCGACGGAGCAGACGAGAGAGCAAGGGGAAAGATGCGCATCGATCTGACCGGCAGGACCGCACTGGTGACGGGCTCGACCCAGGGCATCGGGCGGGCGATCGCCGCGACGCTCGCCGACGCGGGCGCCCGGGTGGCGATCAACGGACGCCGCCCCGACGGCGTCGTCGCCACGATCGACGAGCTGCGCGAGGAGTCGGCGGACCGGGACCTCGTGGCGGCGACCGGCGACGTCACCGACGCGGCGGGGGCCGCGCAGGTGCTCGCCGCCGTGGGCGACGTCGACGTGCTGGTCAACAACCTGGGCATCTTCGGCAGCGTGCCGGCCCTGGAGATCGACGACGACCAGTGGCGCCGGTACTTCGAGGTCAACGTGCTGGCGGCCGTCCGCCTGACCCGCGAGACGCTGCCCGGCATGACGGCGCGCGGCTGGGGGCGGGTGCTGAACATCGCCAGCGACTCGGCCATCGTGATCCCGGCCGAGATGATCCACTACGGCGTCTCGAAGACGGCCCTGCTGGGCGTCTCCCGCGGTTTCGCGAAGGAGGCGGCGGGCACCGGCGTGACGGTCAACTCCGTCATCGCCGGCCCCACCCACACCGGCGGCGTCGAGAACTTCGTCTACGAGCTCGTCGACGAGACCCTGCCCTGGGAGGAGGCGCAGCGGGTGTTCATGCGGCTGTACCGCCCGCAGTCCCTGCTCCAGCGGCTCATCGAGCCGGAGGAGATCGCGAACATGGTGGCCTATCTCAGCTCGCCGCTCGCCTCCGCGACCACGGGAGCCGCCGTCCGGGTGGACGGCGGCTACGTGGACTCGATCGTGCCCTGAGGCGCGATTCCGGCCGGGGGCGGGTCAGGCCCAGAGGAAGGGCACGACCATCGTCAGCAGCGTGACGACCGGGCCGATGATCACCATCGACAGGCCCCAGATGGTGAGGTTGCGGTTCACCGTCGGCCGGTCGTGCTCCACCGTCGAGGCGACGATGGTCGCGCCGGTGGTGCCGAACGGCGCGCAGTCGACCAGCGAGGCGGAGATCGCGAGGGCGTAGATGAAGCCCGTCATCTCCAGGCCACCGCCCGGGATCAGCAGCGGGACGGCGAGCGGGATGAGCGCGCCGATGATGCCGATGGTCGACGCGAACGCCGAGACCAGGCCCGCCACGATGCACAGCACGAGCGCCGCGACGAGCGGCTCGCTGACCGAGCGCGCGGCCTCGCCGAGCTGGTCGATGGCGCCGAGCCGCGTGAGCACCTCGACGTACGTGATGATGCCGCCCAGCAGCAGGATGGTGCTCCAGTCGATCCGCGAGATCCCGCGGCGTCCGACGCCCGGGTCCACGAGCGCGAGGATCACCGCGATGGTCAGGGCGACCACGCCCAGGTTGATGTCGACGTCGAGCGTGGTGAGCAGGAAGAACCCGCCGATCAGCACCAGGATCGAGACGATCACGAGCACCTGCATCGCCGTGATCTTCGCCGGCGCCTTGACCTCCGTGCGCTCCAGCGTGGCGACGCCGCCGCCGGACCCGCCCGTCGCGCCGCCGGACCCGCCGGTGCCGCCGCCCGCGCCGCCGTCCGACCCCGAACGGGCCAGCCGCGTGCGCTGGATCAGCTCACGCCCGCCGAACAGGAAGAAGGCGGCGAGCACGACCAGGGCGTTGACGCCGACGGACAGGCCGAACATCAGGCCGGCGTTGTACGGGATGTCCGCGCTGGAGGCGACGGTCTGCACGGTGATGCCGACGATGCTGGTGGGCGCGAGCGCACCACCGACGATGGCGGAGCTCATCGCGATGCCCATCATCGTGGAGCTGATGCGGTGGGTCGCGGCCAGGCTCATGGCGATCGGCACCACGGCGAACGCGGCGTGCGAGGTGCCGAGGCAGGCGACGCCGGTGGCGATGAGCCACAGGCCCCAGGGCAGCAGCGCGACCCGGTCGCCGATCAGGCCGAGCGAGCGGTCCACGAGCCAGTCGATGGTGCCGGTCTCGCGCGCGATGCCGAACAGGTAGGTGATGCCCACGAGGATGATCAGGGCGTCGACGGGGAACCCGCCGAGCACGTCGTCGAGGCCCTCCCCCACCACGCCGATGCCCACCACGAAGGCGGCCACCAGCGCGAGCGCGCCCATGTGGACGTTCCGCAGCGCGGAGATCCCGAAGACGAGCGCGAGCCCGATCAGGGCGACGATCTCGGCGGTCATGCCGTCAGCTCCTTGCGTGAGCGTGCGGCCTGCGTGCACGGGGCGAGAATCGTCATCGATCGTCTCCGTTCGTGGTGGTGGTGCGGGCCGTGCCCGCGAGGTAGGCGGCCAGCGCGGGCGCGTCGACGCCGTCGACGTCGGCCAGGCCGATCAGGGTGCCCGCGGCAACCGGACGCGCGAGGCGCGCGCCGTCGAGCAGGTAGTAAGGAGCGATGGCGTAGGGGGCGGCTGTCTCGGCCGGGTCGATCATCACGGGGGCGACCCCGGCGATCTCGTGGTGGTGGCCCTCGACGCGCAGCGTCGTGCCGACCGCCAGGTCGGCGGCCGCGCGGGCGGCGAGCAGCGTGGTCCAGCGGGCCGGCAGGGCCGGCACTCGGTCCACGGCGGCGTGCACCGTGAGCGGCGTCTCGACGCCCATGTAGTGGTACGGCCAGTAGATGCAGGCGTACTTCCCGTCGCGGCTGATCACGTGGCCCTTGCCGCGCAGCAGCTCCCAGGTGACCGGGTCGCCCGTCCGGACCACGGCGAACACGCCCCCGGCGAAGCTCGCCTCGCCCGGCAGCCGGAGCGCCGAGAAGACGTCGACGACGCCGTCGTGGGTCAGGATGCCGCCGTCCTCGCGGGCGGCGTAGATGTCGGCGAGCTCCGCGATGCGGGCCACGGGGTAGTGCATGGCCTCGACGTCGGCGGACGTGCCGGTGCGAGTGGCGACCACGGTCATCTCGCACGAGTCGGCGGCGGCGGCGCGCTTGAGGCCGCGTACGGCGTCGGCGCGACGGGCCAGGGTGCCGGCGACGTCGTCGCCGAGCTCCAGCAGGTCGAGAAGCGCCGGGGCCTCGACCGTGACGCCGGCCTGGGTGACGCGGCCGCCGGCGGGGTCGAGCTCCAGGTCGTACTCGCCGGACTTGCCGATCGCCACGATGTCGAGGCCGACCGCGCTGATCCAGTCGACCAGGCGCAGCAGGTTGGCGGGCTGGTCGCCGTCGCCGGGCAGGTAGCTGAGGCCGTTCGCGGCGGCGCGCGCGCCGAGGTCGGCGCCCACGACGGTGTCGACCTCCTTGCTCACCATGACCACGTGCGTGCCGTGCCCCAGGGCCGCCGCGGCGTAGCCGAAGCCGGCCGCGACGCGTCCGCAGGCCTCGACCAGGACGTCGACGCCGGCCCAGTCCAGGGCGTCGGCCGAGGCCAGCAGTGCGATGCGGTCCTGCTCGACCAGGCGCGCCGTGGTGGCCGGATCGGCCGACTCGGCGACGCGCTCGGCCGGGTAGCCCAGCTCGTCGAGCATGCGCCGCACACCGGCGACGTCGGGGTCGACCAGCACCGCCGGGCGGATCTCGGGCGTCAGCGCGAGCTGGGCCAGGAACGTGCGCCCGTAGCCGCCGTTCGCACCCGTCAGGGCGACGCGGAGCGAAGCTCGCGTCCGGGAGACGTGATTGAGGATCACCGTTGTTCCGATCGTCGTGCACCCGCTCGGCGTTCGAGCGGGCTGGCGGCAACTGTGCCACAGTTTCTAACCTCGTCCAACTTCGCATCAAATACTCACACAGTGTGAGAAGATCTGAGCATGCTCGGATCCATCGCCGACGACTTCACCGGCGCCACCGACCTCGCGACCATGCTGCGCACGTCCGGTCACCGCGTCTCCGTGGTGATCGAGGACGGCACGCTCTCCCCCGCCCAGCTCGCCGAGGTCGACGCCGTGGTGGTCGCGCTCAAGACGCGCACCGCGCCGCGCGCCGAGGCCGTCGCCGTCTCGCTCGACGCGGTGGCCCGCCTGCGCTCGTGGGGCGCCGGCCGCTTCTACGTGAAGTACTGCTCCACGTTCGACTCGACCGACGAGGGCAACATCGGCCCGGTGCTCGACGCCGTGGCGGACGCCGTGGGCGCGGACCGCGCCGTCGTCGTGCCGTCGCTGCCCGCCAACGGGCGCACGGTCTACCAGGGGCACCTCTTCGTGGGCGCCGACCTGCTGGAGAACTCCTCGATGCGGCACCACCCGCTGACGCCCATGACCCGGTCGCGTGTCGCGGACCTGCTGCGCCCGCAGACCACGCACGACGTCGACGAGGTGCCGCTCGCCGCGGTGCGGCAGGGGGCCGACGCCGTCCGGGACGCGCTCGACGCCTCGGCCGCCCGCTACACGGTGGTCGACGCGATCACCGACGACGACCTGGTGACCATCGGCGCCGCCACGGCGGCCGACGTCCTGGTCTCGGGCGGTTCGGGCCTGGCGCTCGGCATCCCCGGGCCGCGGCTGCCCGACGCCCTGTGGTCCGCCCCGAAGTCCGGGCGCGGCGCCGTGCTGTGCGGCAGCGTGTCGACGACGACGCTCGCCCAGATCGCCCACGCGGCTCGGACGCAGCCGGTGCGGCTGATCGACGTCGCGGCCGCGGTTGCCGACGAGCAGGCGACGATCGCCGCGCTCGCGGCGTGGGTCGAGGAGCAGTCCCCGGACGCGCACCCCGTGGTGTGCGCGGCGCGCGAGCGCTCCGACGTCCGGTCCCATCTGGACGGCGTCGAGGTGGCGCCGGTGGTCGAGCGGGTGCTCGCCGGGGTGGCCCGGCTGCTCGTGGAGCGTGGGCTGGTGACGGCCCTGATCGTCGCGGGCGGCGAGAGCAGCGGCGCCGTGGTGCGGGCGCTCGGCGTCGGCGCGCTGCACATCGGGCCGGAGCTGGCCCCCGGTGTCTGCTGGGCGGCGGGCGACGTCGACGGCAGCACCGACAAGAACGTGGCGCTCGCGCTCAAGAGCGGCAACTTCGGCGGCGAGGACCTGTTCACCCAGGCGTGGGAGGTGCTGGCATGAGCGTCTCGACCGACCCCGCCGCCCAGGTGACGGACCCCGTGGCCGCGCTGATCGCGGCCGGCCGCGAGCTCGTCGAGGCGGGCCTGAGCCCCGGCAGCAGCGGCAACGTGAGCGTGCGCGACGGCGACCGGGTCCTGATCAGCGGCACGGGCACCTCGCTGGGCCGGCTGACGCCGGACGGCATCGCTGAGGTCTCGCTCGACGGCACGCACCTGGGCGGCGCGCGGTCCTCCAAGGAGACGCCGCTGCACACCGCGTTCTACCAGCGCGAGGACGGTTACCGCGCGGTGGTGCACGTGCACTCCCCGCACGCCGTCGCGCTGGCCTGCCTCGCCCCGTGGGCCGCGCACAACGCGGTGCCGCCGCTCACGCCCTACTTCGTGATGCGGGTGGGGCAGGCGCCCCTGCTGCCCTACCGGCACCCGGGCGACCCGGCACTCGGCGACGACCTGCTGGCCGCGCCGTGGCCGCTGCGCGCCGCGCTGCTCGCCAACCACGGCGCCGTCGTCGCCGGGGCGAGCCTGGACGAGGCGGTCGACCGCGCCACGGAGCTGGAGGAGGCGTGCCGGATCGCGCTGCTCACGGCCGGTTCGGAGCGCCACGAGCTTGCGCCCGGAAACATCCGCGAGCTGGCCGACCGGTGGGGCAGCCCATGGACCCCGGAACCCTAGACTGACGCGCAGGAGGCGATGATGGCGAAGACGACGGCGCTGATCCCGGAGCAGCGCAGGCAGCAGATCCTGCGGCACCTGCGCACGGAGCAGGTGCTCAGCTACCGGCAGATCACCGAGCTGCTCGGCATCAGCCAGATGACCGCGCGCCGGGACGTGGCGCTGCTCGCCGAGCAGGGCCGGGTGCGCGCGACGCAGGGCGGCGCCACCCTGGTGACACGGCTGCTGAACGAGCCCCGGCGCGCCGAGAAGGCGGTGACCGGCCTCGCGGAGAAGACCGCGATCGCCCGCGCGGCGGCCGAGATGGTCACCGACTCGATGACGCTCTACCTCGACGCCGGCACCACGGTGCAGGCGATGCGCCCCTTCCTGGAGGAGCGCACCGGGCTCACGGTCGTCTCGAACGACCTCAGCACCGTGCTCGCGTTCCTCGACCACCCCAGCGTGGACCTGATCAGCGTGGGCGGGCGCGTCGACCCCGACAACCAGTCGACGATCGGGCGGCTCGCCGCGCTGACCCTGGCGGAGCTGTCGCTGGACATCGCGTTCCTGTCGTCGAGCTCGTGGGACGCGCGGCACGGCGTCACGACGCCGGTCGAGGCCAAGATCGAGGCGAAGCGCGCGGCCATGGCCTCCGCGACCACGACCGTGCTGCTCGCCGACAGCGGCAAGTTCGGCAGCTACGCCAAGTACCGGGTGCTGTCGCTGGACGAGCTCGACACGGTGGTCTGCGACCTGGCGCTCGACGACGCGGACGCCGAGCGCATCGAGGCCCTGGGCGTCGACGTCGTCCGCGCCGGCTGACGTTCAGGCGCTGATCCGGCCCTTCGCCGCACGGGTGTCCCCGTCGCCCTTGGCGCGGCTGACCTTCGCACTCGCTTTGCCCTTCGCGTAACGCTGACGCGCGGCCTCACCGGTGGTCCCGAGCACCATGCCGATCTTGTGCCACGAGAGATCCGCCGCGCGAGCCGTGCCGACAGCGTCTCTCATCACCTGGTCGGCCTGTCGGATCAAGAGTTCGCGCTCGGCCATGGCACGCACGAGCACTACCTGCGGCGGAAGCCCGTCGGTACCGACGTCGTAGACCTCGGCCTGGTCGACGTCGAAGTTCTCGAAGCGGCGCTCGATCTCGGCGAGCTCCTCGGACGTGAGTTCAGTCATGGGTTTCACCTCCTGCGTCGTCGCGGCTGCTCCGCGAGATACTTGGCCCGTGCCGGGCGCATGGCATGGGCGACGATCTCGCGCCCGTTGCGCTCGATGGTGCCCACCTCCATGATGCGGCCGGCCAGGTCGGGGCCGATGTACATGGTCATTCCGTCGGACTGCACGATCACGCGGATAGCCTTCGCGATCACATGGAGAAGGTCTTCGTCGGCGTAACCGCGCTTGCGGGCACTGTCGATGATGACCAGGTCTGTTCGCATCGTACAAGCATGACTTGGCAAGTTCAATGTGCCAAGTTGAACTTGCGAATGCGGCGAGCGCGATAGCCTGGGTGAATCGCCACCACCGACGACGGCACGACGCGCCCCGGGACCGCGGGCGAGCTGCTGACCCTCGCGGTCGGCGACCTGGTGCGCCGGATCCACGACGACGTCCCCGCGGCGCTGGCCGACGAGCCGGACGCCGTGCACCGGCTGCGCACGTCGGTACGGCGCCTGCGCAACGTGCTGGCCGCGTTCCGCCGGTACCTCGACCGGGACGCCGCGGCCGCGCTCCGGTCCCGGCTCAAGGAGCTCGGCGACGTGCTGGGCAAGGCGCGCGACCTGGAGGTGCGGGCGCAGCAGGCCGCCGCGGCGTCCGACGCCGCGGGCCTGGACGACGACGCCCGGTCCGCTCTCGTCGACCCGCTGCGGGCTGCCCATCTGCATGCCCACGCGGAGGCGGTGCGCTGGGTCCGGTCGGAGCGGAGCCGGGACCTGGACCGGCTGTTGGCCGAGTGGGCGGCCCGGCCCCGGCTCGGTGACCGGGCGGCGCAGCCGGCCAGGAAGGCGGCCCGCCGGACGGTGCGGCGGCAGGCACGGCGCACCCTCGACGCCGCGCCCCGGCTCGCGGACCCCGAGGCAGCCCACGAGCTGCGCAAGGCGGCCCGCCGGCTGCGGCACACCTGCGACGCCGTCACCCGCGAGCCGGTCCGGCTGCTGGGCGACAGGACCAAGGCCCTGGGCGACGTCGGCCACCGGATCCAGTCCGTGCTGGGCGACCACCGCGACGCCCTGCTCCTCGCGGAGCACGTCCGCGACCACGCCCGGGTGCGCACGGACGACTCCCGCGCGTACGACGACGTCGTGGACCTGTGCCAGGGCCGCGCCCTGTCCGCCCTGGCGGCGCTCCCGGCCACGCTGGGCGACCTGGAGCACAGGGCCAGGACCTGACCAGGGCCAGGTGCGGATCGTCGACTTCGGTCGGTTGCTTTGAGATCGGTCCATCGATGGAC
>NZ_JBHWZO010000191.1:0-12151 GCF_042728455.1 Promicromonospora sp. NPDC060204 | reverse complement strand
GGTCCGCTCGCCCTCGGTGTGGAGCCACCAGTCGGCCGTCTCGGCGAAGCCCGGCACCTGCCACACCATCCGGACGTGACCCGGTTCGACGGTCTCGTAGGTGAAGACCCCCGACAGCCCGGGACGGACGGTGATCCGATACGGGGCCGCGAGCCCGCCCTCGGACGGGTCGGACTCGAACGGGTCGGACTCGGACACGCCGGCCTCGGACGGGCCGGTCATCCTCAGAAACGCAGGGTTCCACGCGGGCAGCGCGAGCGCGTCGAGCAGGACGGCGTGCACCGTCGGGCGTGGCGCGTCGACGAGCAGGCTCGCGCTGCCGGTGGCGCTCATGGTGTGCTCCCCGGCTCGCCACCGCGGCGGACGACTGCCTGGCCCGAAGGAAACGCTCCGGCGAAGGCGCGCAGCAGGGTGAGGGTCTCTGGCACCGGCATCCCCTGGGTGAGGTCGTCGATCGTCCCGTACAGCCGTTCCTCGACCTCGGCGATCCGCACCGCGAGCCGCCGGCCGTCGTCGGTCAGGGCGAGGGCGACCCGGCGGCGATCGTCCTCGCCCGCACCACGGTCGACCAGACCCATGGTGACCAGGCGATCCACCAGCCGGCTCGGGCTGCCGCCCGTCTCGCAGACGAGCAGCTCGCCCAGCCCCGCCAAGGTCAGGGGCTGGCGGTCGGCGAGAACCCGCAGCACCTCGGCCTGCGACGGGGTGACGCCCAGCGGACGCAGGTTCGCGGCCAGCATCCGGTTGCCCTCACGCTGGACGGCCAGGATCAGGTATCGCAGCTCCTCGGCCGGCCTCATGAGCGGGTCGCCGTCCCTGCGAGCGCCCCGGCCAGGAGGTCTGCCGCGCGTGGGTCGTGCGCTGCCAGGACCACCAGGCCGGGCTGGGCCTCACGCAGTGCGTTGACCTTGGCCACCGTGTCGCGGAGCCGGCCCTTGTCGCCGATACCCGGGAGCTTGCCCGCGGCGAGCAGCCGGGCGTCGTAGGTGAGGTCGCCCACGAGCAGCAGCGGCGCGTGGCCCGGGCGTCGGACCAGGAGGGACTGCGAGCCCGGTGTGTGGCCGGGGGTGGGCAGCAGCACCAGGCTGCCGTCGTCGAACAGGTCGTGTCCGTGGGTGAACGGCGCGAGCGTGGGGTCGGTCAGCGGTTCCGGGGTGACCCGGTTCCAGCGCAGCCCGGGCAGGTCGATGTGGGAGCGCAGCAGGCCTCGCGCCTCGGGCAGCGGCTCGTTCAGGCTGTCCCACTCCTGGTCGCCGACGAGGATCTCGGCTCCGCCCAGGACGGGTAGTCCGCCGATGTGGTCCTGGTGCAGGTGTGAGATCACCGCCTTGTCCACGTCCTCGGGGCGGTGCCCGAGTCGCGACAGGCCTGCTTCGAGAGTGTCGGCGGGGCCGATGTCGAACGTCGCAAGTCTGGAGTAGATCAGCCCGGTGAGGCCCCGGGGGAAATAGTGGGGGTCGGTCACGGAGGCCCGGTCCTGCCCGGTGTCGAAGAGCACGAGGCCGGCACGGTGCTCGATCACGTAGACGTTGATCGGCCGGGGCGCGGTCCACCGGGTCGAGGTGAAGAGCCACACATAGGTGTTCTTCCGCGTGGGGCCGACGTGCTCCGGCCGGATCGACACGGAACCCGTGCTGATCACCGAGACACGTGCGACGGGGTCGTTCGTGGACATGGCCGGCTCCTCAGTAGATGACACGTCATCAGATTACACGTCATCCATCGGTGAGCCAAGAGCCAAGGCAAGCCGCTGACGCCACGGGCGGTTGCCGCGATACTGCAAGGACGGAGGTGGTGGTCCCATGAACCCCGATCGCAAGCAACGCCACATCGCCCTGGTCGCCCACGACAACATGAAGGTCGAGCTGCTGCGCTGGGCGGAGTACAACCGCGACACCCTCGCCGAGCACCAGCTCTACGCGACCGGCACCACCGGGACCATGCTCGAGTACGAGCTCGGCCTACCTGTGCACCGCTTCCTGTCCGGCCCGGTCGGCGGCGACCAGCAGATCGGTGCCCGGATCGCCGAGGGCAGCCTCGACATGCTGATCTTCTTCTGGGACCCGCTCGAGGCACAGCCGCACGATCCCGACGTCAAGGCGCTCCTACGGATCGGCGCCGTGTGGAACGTCCCGATGGCCTGCAACGTCGCGACCGCCGACATGATCATCTCGTCGCCGCTGCTGTCGAGCGACTACGAGAGCCGTCGGCCCGACCTGACACCACGCAGCTGGGACCGGACCGCGGAGTCCCCCACCTGAGGAACCACATCACGGGAACTCCACACCGGTGCGTCGGTCGTGGCCGAGGGCCGGGACGGAGGCGTGGCCCGGCGGCGGACGGAGCGTGTCGCGACGTGGAACGCGTGCCGGTGGAGCGCGTCCAGCCGGTCCGCGACCGTCTCCGCGAGTCCTTCCGAGCGGACGACTGAGGTGCGAAGCGGGCATTCGGCAGTTCCGAGCGCCCGGAGCAGGCGCCCGGTCAGGCGATCGATCCGGTCACGGATCCCGTCGAGGTCGGGGCGCGACGTGGGCGCGACGTCCGGATCGGCGGCCCAGCGGGCGAAGAGCCCCGCCTGCACCACCTTGCTCGCGTCGAACTGGTCACGAAAGAACGCCACGGCGGCGTCCTGGTTCAGCCCGACGGCGCCGGCCCTGTTCCGGACGTCGTCGAGGACCCGCTCCTCGCGCGCGGGGTCGTCGACGGACGAGCCGGTCAGGAACTTCGACACCGCGACGCCGTCCGCCAGGAGGAGCCGCTCGACGACGAGGTCCGTCAGGGTCTCGGCCAGGTGGCTGAGCCGCGGACTCTCGGGAGAAAGCATGGTTGTACTTCCTTGACGAAGCTGGGCGAGCAGTAGAGTTACCAGTCAGTCTACATGCCTAGCAGCCGCAAGGCCCTCGCACGGGCCGGCTACCTGGGCGGTCCAGGCATCCGGCCCGTGCGCGGACGGCTTCGTCAGGCCGGCGCGGGGCCGAGGGACCGCAGCAGCCTGCCCATCTCCCCGTAGGCCTTGTTCCGGTACGCGACCAGCGCCTTGACCTGCTCCGGCGTGTAGTCCCGCGTGAGCCCCCTGCCGTTCTTCACGCCCTTGCGGTCGCCCGCCACCGCGTCCTTGATGAGGTCGGGCGTCGCGAGGCGCTCGCCGAAGTTCTCCTCGAACGTGCGGAACCCGCCGGCATAGACGTCGAGCCCGGCCTGGTCGGCGATGGCGAACGGCCCGAAGAACCCGAGGCGGAAGCCGAACGTGGTCCGCACGACCGTGTCGATGTCCTCGGGCGACGCGATGCCCTCCTCGGCGATCGACATGGCCTCCTTGAGCAGCACGTACTGCAGGCGGTTCAGGACGAACCCCGGCACGTCGGCCACGAGAGCACCCTGGCGGTCGGCCCGGGCCAGCAGCTCGCGCACCACCGGCACGACCTCCGGGTCGGTGCGCTCGCTCAGGACGAGCTCGACGCCGGGGATGAACGGGGCCGGGTTGGAGAAGTGCACGGTGAGGAACCGCTCGGGGTTCGTCACCGCCTCGACCAGCACGCGCGCGGGGATGGTCGACGTGTTGCTGCCGATGATGGCGTCCGGACGCGCGGCCCCCGAGATCCGGCCGAGCACGTCGTGCTTGACCTCGACCGACTCGAACACCGCCTCCTCGACGAAGTCGGCGTCCGCGACGGCCTCCTCGATCGACGCCGCGGCGGTCAGGTTGGCGCGGATCGTCTCGGTGGCACCGGCGTCGTAGAGGCCCACGTCCTCGAACTCGCGGGCCTCCGCGAGCAGCCGGGCGTACGCGGTCTGCGTCGCCTCGGCCGAGACGTCCGCGATGACGACGGGCAGGCCCGCGAGCGCGAACGACTGCGCGATGCCCCCACCCATGTACCCGGCCCCGACGACGGCGACCGAGCTGATGCTCGTGATCATGATGTCCTTTCCCGATCTGAAACGTTTACCGAAAGCAGTCAGCCGCAGGACGCCGGGTTCGGCGCCGGGTCCCTCCCCGCGGCCCCGTCCTCGATCTCCCCGATGGCCATGACCTTGGGGGCGGACGGCGACTCCGGGTCGAACCGGTAGCCGAGCCACTCGCGCGTCAGCCGGCGGGCCAGCTCGATGCCCACGACGCGCTGGCCGAAGCAGAGCACCTGGGCGTCGTTCGAGAGCACCGCGCGCTCGACCGAGAAGGAGTCGTGCGCCGTCACCGCGCGCACACCGGGCACCTTGTTGGCCGCGATCGCCACACCGAGGCCCGTACCGCAGACGAGCAGCGCCCGGTCCGCCTCGCCGGCACCGACCAGTCGGGCCGCAGCGGCGCCGACGTAGGGGTAGGCCGTGTGCTCGTCGCTGGCGACGCCGACGTCGACCACCGAGGTGACCCGTTCGTCCGCCTCCAGGTCCCGCTTCAGGATCTCCTTGTACTCGTACCCGGCGTCGTCGCAGCCGATCACCAGTCGCAGGCCGTCCACCATCAGGATTCCACCTTCGAGGTCGTGGGTGTGGGGATGCCGACCTCGGCACCCGCCGCGCCCAGCAGGAGGGCGAGGGAGGTCGCCCCCGGGTCCGGGACGCCCAGGCTCTTGTCCCCGAGCACCCGCGCGCGGCCCCTTCGGGCCGCGATGTTCTCGGTCGACGCGGCGCCCTCGCGGGCGGCCTCGACCGTGGCGCGCCAGGTGTCGGCGGGGCCGGCGCCCGCGCCGACTGCCGCGGTGAGCGCCTCGACGGCCGGGTGCAGCGCGTCCACCATCGTCTTGTCGCCGACGCGCGCGCCGCCGACCTCCTGCACCTGGTCCCGGGCGGCGGTGATCCCCGCCACGAGGTGGCCGAGGGTGACGGGGGCGTCCGCCGGGAGCTCGTCGGCCAGCGCGAGCAGGCCCACACCCCACAGCGCCCCCGACGTCCCGGCGCCCTTGTCCGCCCACGCGTCGGCCGCGCGGCGCAGCACGGACGGCGCGTCGCCACCTGCCGCGAGGGCGGCGTCGGCCGCGACGACGGCGGCGTCGATCCCCCGGCACATGCCCCGGCCGTGGTCGCCGTCCGCCGCCACCGCGTCGAGGTCGCCGAGCATCCGCTCGGCGTCGTGGAGCGCGCCCTGGGCCCGGCGCAGGATGCCCGCCACCGTGCCCGCAGCGGCGATCCCCTCCGGCGAGGTGGCGCGCACCAGCTCGGTCTCCGGTTCGGTGGTGAGCGCCACCGGCACCGGGGCCTGCGCGGGGCGCCAGCCGCCGTGGTGGAAGCCGGGGGTGTCCGCGGGGGCGAGCCAGAGGCGTTCGAGCTCGTCGTCGAGCCAGGTGACGGTCAGCGAGCACCCGGCCATGTCCAGGCTGGTCACGTACTCGCCCACCAGCGGTGCGACGATCGTGACGCCACGCTCCACGAGCAGGTCGTGCACGCTGTCCCACAGGACGAACAGCTCCTCGTACTTGACCTCGCCGAGGCCGTTGAGCAGCACCGCGGCCCGGCCGTCCGCGTCGGCGGGTCGTTCGGCGAGCACCCGGTCGACGAGCTCGGCGGCGAGCGCCGCCGCCGTCGGCCGCGCCTCCTCCCCGACGCCGGGCTCGCCGTGGATGCCGAGCCCCCAGCCGGCCGTCCCCGGCTCCAGGCTGAACAGCGGGTGGTCGTGGCCCGGTAGCGTGCAGCCGTCGAACGCCACCCCGAAGGACTGCGTGCGCTCGTTGCCGCGCGCGGCGAGGCGGTTCACCTCCGTCAGGTCGGCACCTTCCTCGGCCGCGGCCCCGGCGAGCTTGAAGACGACGAGGTCGCCGGCCACGCCCCGCCGCTCGTGGGCACGGTCCGCGGGGGCGGACGCGACGTCGTCGGTCACCAGGAGGATGGTGACGTCGGTGCCCTGGGCCCGCAGGCGACTGGCCGCCGCACCGAAGTTGAGTACGTCGCCCGCGTAGTTCCCAAAGGTGACGAACACGCCGGCGCCGGCGTCGGCGGCGCGGCACACGTCGAGCACCTGGCGGGTGGACGGTGACGTGAAGATGTCGCCGCACACGGCGGCGTCGGCCAGGCCGTCGCCGACCAGCCCGGCGAAGGCCGGGTAGTGGCCCGATCCCCCGCCGACGACGACGGCGACCTTGCCGGGGCGGGTGCCCTCGGCGCGGGCGATCCCGCCGGGGACCTGGCGGAGCCGGCCGGGGTGGGCCTTGACGAGTCCGCGGAGGGCCTCGGGGACGAAGTCTTCCGGTCTGTTGTGGACGTAGGTCATCTCACCTGCACCTTTGCTCGGGGACCTGGTTGCTGCTGACGAGGGTCACCGTCCGGCGCCCCGGAGCACGTCACGGATGTACTCGCGGTTGATGGCGGCGACGCCGAGGCTGTCCGACCCGTAGTGCTCGCACACGAAGACCCCCTCGAACCCCAGCTCCAGGGCCCGGCGGAGCACGGCGCGGTAGTTGACGACGCCCTGGACGAGCGGCGTCGGGTGCGTCGCGTACGAGCCCGTCGCCGGGTCCTCGTCGCGCGTGTAGTTCTTGATGTGCCAGAAGTTGGTCAGCGGCAGCACCTTCTCGAACATCGTCGGGATGTCCTCGATCGGCCGGTGCAGGCGCACCAGGTTGCCGAGATCGGGGTTGAGGCCCACGTTGTCCCGGTCGACGTCGTGCACGAACCGCACCGCGAGGTCCGGGGTGCCGATGTACGTGTCCTCGTACATCTCCAGGCTCACCTGGACCCCGAGGTCGCGTGCGTGGTCCGCGAGCTCGCGGATGCGGCGCACGGCGAGGTCGTAGGCGTCCTTGTCGTCGAGGTCGTCGTGGTGCCCCTCGGCGAGCCAGAACCACAGGGCCTTCTCCTGGGCGGGCTTGAGCGCCTGCATGAAGCCGAAGCTCACCACCTCGGCCCCGAGCTCCGGTGCCCGGTCGATGATCGTGTGGCCGAAGCGCAGGTAGTCCTCGCCCCGCGCGGCGTCGATGACGCTGCGGCGGGTGGTGGACACGGACGGGACCGACAGGCCCGTCTCCTTCAGGACGGTGAGCAGCTCGGCGAACCGCGCGTCGCTCAGCTCGCCGATCGACAGCCACGCGTCGGTCGGGTCGACGTGCGCGAAGCCCAGGTCGGCGACCTGCTGCAGCTGGGCCCGCCAGGACTCGGCCGGGGCGTCGACGTTGGAGGTGCCGTCCGCCGTCGTCGACCCGAAGGACAACATGTTGGCTGCGATGGGCCAGTTCTCGGCTGTGCGCATGTGTGATCTCCGTCGATCTGCGATGCCGCGCGGCATCGTGGTTCGGCCGCCGGGCGGATCGCCCGGCGGGTGGTGCAGGTGTGCCGGGCACGGCCGGCAGCGGCCCGGCCCCGCGGGTGGTTCAGCCCCGCGGGTCCCGGAGCAGCTCGGCCCGGGGCGCGGCGGTCGAGTCCCGGACGACGAACGTGGTGGCGATCTCGATGTGGTGGGAGTCGACGGGCCTGCCCTCGTGCAGCTGCTGCACGGTGTGCAGGGCCCGGCGGCCGATCTCCTCCAGCGGCTGCCGGACGGCGGTCAGCGGCGGGTTGGCCCACGACGCGAGCGGTGTGTCGTCGTAGGCCACGAGGCTGACGTCCTCCGGGACCCGCAGGCGGGCGCGCCGGGCCGCCTCCAGCACCCCCATCGCCTGCGCGTCGCTGCCCGCGAAGACCGCGGTGGGCGGGTCCGGGCGCTGGAACCACCGCTCCGCGACCTGCACGGCCTGGTCGTGGTCGAAGCGGATCGGACGGACCAGGTCGGGCTCGATCTCCACGCCCTGCTGCCGGCAGTACGTGAGAAAGCCGTCCAGCCGCGCGACGGCGCTGAGGGACTCCGCCGGTCCGGCCACCACCGCGATGTGCCGGTGCCCGAGCCGGACCAGGTGCTCCGCCGCGCTCCGCCCGCCGAGCCAGTTCGTGGACCCCACGGAGACCACACCCTCCTCGGTGACGTCGAGCGGGTCGATCACCACGAGCGGGACGCGGGCCCGGGCGAGGCTCGCGTAGACGTCCGGACCGAGCCCGGAGGTCAGCACGATCGCACCCACCCGCTCGGCGGCGGCGAGCCGCTGGGCCCAGGCGGCGCTCGACTCCGGCACCCCGTTCGCGGACCTGCGGCGCACCCGCCCGACGACGACCTCCAGCCCCAGCTCCTCGGCCGCGAGCACCACGCCGCGCAGGATCTGCGACGCATAGGTGGTGTCCAGGGTGTCGACCATGAGCTCGACGGTGTGCGCCGTGGTGGTCCGGGACGGCCCCCGGTACCCGAGCGCGGTGATCGCCGTCTCGACCCGTTCCCGGGTGTCCTCGGCGACGTCCGGTCGCCCGTTCACGACCTTCGAGGCCGTGGCGGTGGACACCCCCGCGTGCGCGGCCACGGCCGAGAGGTTGGGACGTGCCGGCCCGGTCTTCTTCGTCAAGGCTGCCTCCTCGTTCCGACCGTTTTATCGCCTGTCTCCGAAAAGTACAAGATGCCCTGCCCGCGCACCGGCTCCGGGCGAGCAGGGAATCCGGCCCTCTTTTCCCGGAAATCCGGGCCTGCCGCAGGGCGGGACGGGGTCGACGCTCCGAAAGTTTTCGAACCGCCGGCCCGCCCGCACCGCCCTAGCCGCGCGCCGGGGCGACCGACAGCACCGACCACGCCGGCAGTTCGAGGTCGAGGTCGAGCACGCCGTCCCCGGACACCGTGACGGTCGTGCTCCGCAGCGCGTCGGCGGTGTCCCGGAGCTCCGCCGTCTGCTCGCGGGTGAGGTTGAGCGGCTCCCCCATCCGGTGCCACGCCTCGGCCACGTTGCCGTGGTCCCAGTCGATCGACTCGACCGTGAACACGGCACCCGGCGTGAGCCCCTCGACGGTGTGCCGGACCCGCCGGACGGGACCCCGCTCCGCCAGGACGCGGGTGGCCGCGTAGGTGAGCTCGGACCCGACCCCCCGGCGGCCCATGTCGTCGGGGTAGTTGAAGAACACGGCGGAGATCTCGCGCGTCGCCGAGTCCTGCGTGATCGTCCCGTACGGCAGGGCGGCGAGGACCGTGTCGCCGAGCCGGGACAGCATCTCGAACGCGTGGAACGTCGGCTTGTGCAGGCCCTGCTCGTTGACCGCCCCGAACCCGCCGTGGAAGGGACCGATGCCCGCGCCGCCCTCCTCGAACACGTCGGTGAACGTCCAGTACGAGACCGAGTCCGCGAGCGCCGCGCACCGCAGGTAGGCGCGCGTGATGTAGGTGGCGGCGAACAGGGTGTCGTGGATCGCGTCGCGGCTGGACGGCGAGCTCGACCACTCGGTGATGTGCAGCTCGGCGTCGGGGAACGGGCTCCCGGCGATGAGCTTGCGGAGGGCGACCAGGTCGTCGTACGTCGCGTCCACGTGGCGGCGGATGTGGCGCATCTCCCCGTTGGCCCCGAAGGCCACGTCCGTCGGGTACAGGTGGGTGGACAGGAAGTCGATGGGGACGTCGCGCGCGGCGCACCAGTCGATGAGCTCCTCGATCCAGACGGGCCGCCAGTCGAGGGCGTCGACGTCCTCCGCCTCGGCCGTCGCGTGCTCGACGGACCGGTCCTCCCACTCGCCCCGGTAGCGGTCGTCGGGCACGAAGACGCTCGTGGACGGCCCGCCGACCTTGAGCTCCTGGTCGATCTGCTTGATCGCCAGGGCCGTGGCCTCGTAGAGCTCGAAGTACTGGGTCCGCGTCCCGGTCCAGAAGTGGGGCACGAGGTTGGGTTCGTTCCACACCTCGAACCGCCACTGCCGGACCTCGTCGAGGCCGTACCGCTCGATCCAGTGCGTCACGGTCGCGGTGACCAGCTCGACCCACCGCGCCATGTCCTTGGGCGGGCTGCAGTGCGCCTTCCACCAGAACAGCGTCTCGGTCTCGGTGGCCAGCTCGCGCGGCATGAAGCCGAGCTCGACGAACGGGCGCGCGCCGGTCTCCAGGATGAAGTCGAACACCTTGTCGACGTAGCTGAAGGTGTGCACGGGGGTGTCGAGCGGGACGGGCGGCCCGAAGCCGCCGCCGTCGTTGGCGCGGTAGACGAACATGTCGTCGTGGAACAGCCCGTGGAAGCGCACGAACCGCGCCCCCAGCCGCGTGACCGCCTCGCGGAAGTGGGCCTGCCAGTCGGCGCGCAGCGCCTCGTTGGCCCGTCCGGCGCCGACGCACTCGTTCCAGATGTGCCGCAGCGGGACGGCGGTGGTCGCCTCGCCGTCGATCGTCAGGCCGGGGGTCGTGTGGGTGTCCAAGGTTCTCCTTCTGTATTTCGCTTTACGTGGGGGCCCGACGGCGTCAGCCCTTGACGGCGCCGAGGCTGAGGCCGGACTGCCAGAAGCGCTGCAGCGAGATGAACGCGATGATCAGCGGGATGATCGTGAGCAGCGACGACGTGACGACGAGGTTCTGCAGCAGCTCGCCGTTCCCGGCGGTGGAGGCCAGCTTGTTCCACTGGTTGATGCCGACGGTCAGCGGGTACCAGTCGGGGTCCTTGAGCATGATCAGCGGCAGGAAGTAGTTGTTCCAGATCGACACGAACGAGAACAGCAGCACGGTCACGGTCGCCGGGACGAGCATGGGGAGCGCGATCTGCCAGAAGGTGCGGAACTCCCCCGCGCCGTCGATCTTCGCGGCCTCCAGCAGCCCCGTGGGGACGGCCTCCGCGGCGAACACCCACATGAGGTACAGCCCGAACGGGTTGAGGAACGACGGGATCAGCACCGCCCACGGCGTGTTCGTCAGGCCGAGCTGGGCGAACAGCAGGAACTGCGGGATGGCCAGGGCGATGCCCGGGACCGAGATGGCGCCGAGCACCACGAACAGGAAGACCCGCTTGCCGGTGAACTCCAGCTTGGCGAGGGCGTATCCGCCGAGCGCGGCGAGGAACGTGGAGACGACCGCCCCGACGACCACGTACAGCACGGTGTTGAGCAGCCAGCGCGTGAAGATGCCGCCGTCGTAGGTGAAGACCTCGACGATGTTGTCGAACAGCGCGAAGTGCCGGCCGAACGAGAAGCCGAAGCTGGAGACGAAGTCGGCCTGGGACTTGGTGGAGTTGATCGTGAGCCAGATCAGCGGCACCAGGCAGTAGAGGGTGAACAGCCCCGTCAGGAAGGTCAGCGTGCTGCTCTTGCGGGGGTTGGCGAGGGTGTGCAGGCGCCCGCGGCGCGGAACACCGGCAGTGGTGGTCGTCATGAGGGGTCTCCGGCTGCTACTGGTCGAGGGCATGGCGCATGCCCCGGATCTGGACCGCGTACGCGATGGCGATGGTGAAGGCGGCCATGACGAGGGCGAGAGCGGCCGCGTAGCCCTGCTGCGAGCCCGTGAACGCGAGGTTGAACGCGTACAGGTTGGGCGTGTAGTAGGTGGTGATCCCGCTGTTGGCCACCATCGACGGGAGGATCTGGGGCTCGTTGAAGATCTGGAACGTCCCGATGATCGAGAAGATGACGGTGATCACGAGCGAACCGCGCAACGCGGGCAGCTTGATCGCCCGGATCTTCCGGAACTCCCCCGCGCCGTCGATCGCCGCCGCCTCGTACAGCTCCTGCGGCACGGCCTTCAGGACGCTGTCGAAGATCAGCATGTTGTACCCGGTGAAGGCCCAGGTGACCATGATCCCGATCGAGATCAGCGTCGTGCTCGGCCGGAACGGGTCGATGTCGGTGCCGAGCCAGCCGTTGATGCTCCCGAAGAGCCCGTAGCGGACGCCGAGCATGAAGCCCCACATCAGGGTGGAGACGATGGCCGGCACGGCGTAGGGCAGGAAGATGGCCACCCGCATGAACCGCATGCCGCGCAGCCGCATCGAGTCCATCGCGAGCGCCAGCACCAGGGCCAGCACGAGCATGATCGGCACCTGGATCAGCGTGAACCAGACGACGCGGGAGACGCCGTCCCAGAACTGGGCGTCGCCGAACAGCTTGGTGTAGTTGGCCAGGCCGACGAACGACGATCCGCCCACCATCCGGTCCTGGAAGAGGCTGAGGTACGCGGCGTAGGTGATCGGCACGATGAACACCAGGGCGAACAGGATGCCGAAGGGCGCCACGAACGCCCAGCCGATCTGTCGTGTGCGTCGCCGCCGGTACTGCTGCGGCTCCCCGCCGGGCAGCGGCATGCTCGACGCCGCGGGTCGTGTCAAGCGCTCCGTCGCGCTCATGACTGGTCCTTTCTCGTGTGTGGGGCAGGTCGTCCGGCGGCGTCCCGCGCTCGCGCACGGGCACGGGA
>NZ_JBHWZO010000190.1:0-12163 GCF_042728455.1 Promicromonospora sp. NPDC060204 | reverse complement strand
CCTTCGAGCCGACAAATACCCCGCACTCAACGGGAGGGGTCAGGGCAGGACGGCCGGGTTGTTCGCGTGGGTCAGGGTCTCCCAGGCCACGAACAGGTTGTTGGTACCGGCCGGGCGGGTGGACTCCGTCAGGGCCTGGGTGTTGCTCATCGCGAACCCCTGCCGGTTGTGCAGGGCGTTGAACCCGACCTCGGTGACCGGGCCGAGGCCCAGGTTCACCGACCCGCCGCAGAGCCAGGACGGCACCGCGGTGCCCCGCTGGTAGGTCGAGTGGAACCCGAGCGCGTGCCGCAGGCGCTCGCCCACCTGCGGGTACAGGTCGTCGCCCTGGATGGCGGCGGTCTCCGCGACGTGCGAGATCGCCGAGATGCCGTAGCCGGTGTGCGTGAAGTCCCGGCAGGTCTCCTGCGACAGGCCGTTGACCAGCGTGCGCTGGTTGTGCCAGTAGGAGAAGATCTGGTCCGGCGTGTCCCGGCCGGAGCCCGGCACGGTGCGCGGCACCGACCCGTCGGAGGTCAGGTAGATGAACGCGGGCACCCGCACCAGGAACCGCTGCCGCGCCGAGGCGTAGGCGGTGCGGTCGTCGAGGAAGATCGAGATGCCGACGGCGGCCTCCATCATCGACAGCCCCCAGTTGCCGTTGCTGTTGGACCCGTTGATCACCTCGGGCAGGTAGACGTTGCGCAGCATCGTCTCGAACCGGTCGACGTCGGCCGCGGCCCAGCCCGCGCCCGTGTACCGGATGATCTCCGCGGCCCGCGGCCACACCGACCCGGCCCACGCCGTCTGCAGCGGCGCGTTGGAGTTGGTGTGGTCCCGGATCACCGGCGACCAGGCGTTCATGATGGCGATCGCCTTGTTCGCGTACCGCGTGTCCCGGGTGACCGACCAGGCCAGGGCGTGGGTGTACGCCGCGATCGCGTCCTCCCGCTCGTCGGTGCACCCGTAGTTCGGGTTGGAGTACGACCCGCACTCGACCACGGCCCGCGGGTGCGGCGTGTAGGACAGCGACGCGTACCGGCTGCCCATCATCGAGTCGTAGGCGCTGCGCCACGGCTGGGCACCGGCCTGCACCTGCTGCCGGATGTAGTCGAGCTGCGGCGCGCTGACGTGCACGCCCGGGTGCGTGAACGCCGCGGGCACGTCGGCCGGAGCGGCCGCCGGTGCGGCACCGGGAGCGGCGTCGGCCCCGGCGTCCGGCACCGCGTCCGGGAGGGCGGGCGCCTGCTGCCCGACGGCGGCGCGCGGCCCGGGCGCGGCGCTCGCCGTGCCCGCGGCGGCCGCGGGCAGGGCGAGCCCCACGGCGACCGCGAGCACGACCAGGGTTCCCGCGGACGTCCTGCGGCTGCGGATCCTCATCAGAAGCCTCCCGTGATGCGCGTGAACTCGAACCCGGGCTGGTCGCGGTTGACCGACCAGAACGCCAGCCGGGTCAGGCCGTTGTTGCGCGCGTAGTCACGGATCTGCGTCCAGGCCGCGGTGGTGGTGATCTCGCCCTGGTCGGAGCTCCCGTTCATGCCCGAGATGCCCATGTGGGCGTACGCCTGGGCGTCCGTCCAGCCGCGGGCCGACTTGAGCTGGTTCTTCAGCCCCTCGGACGCGTTGATCGTGTCCTGCGCGATGTTCGAGGAGCCGAAGTTGAACGGCATGATCGTGTAGTTGTCGATCGGGACGCCGAGCTGCGCGGCCCGGTTGATCAGCCGGGTGCCGGCACCCTCCGGGCCGCCGCGGCCCGTGCCGATCGTGACGGCGATCTTCACGTTCGGGTTGTTCTGCTTGACGATGGTCAGGCCCTGCAGGATGCGGTCCTGAACCGTGTAGTTCTCGAACTCGTCGGAGTTCTCGATGTCGAAGTCGACGACGTTCGGCTGGTGCGCGTTGATGACCTGCTGCACGGCCCCGGCGTACGCGGCGGGCGTCGAGCAGTTGGGGCCGAGCTTGTTGCCGGACCAGCCGCCGAACGAGATCTGCACCTGGCCGCCGGCGGCCTTGATCGCGTTGATGGTCTGCTGGTCGACGCCGCCGGTCAGCGGTCGGCTGCCGTCCCACGCGGGGTTGCAGCCCCCGGACGAGAGGATGAACGCCATGGTGAACGCCCGCACGCCCGTCTGGCTCATCACCGACGTGGCGCTCGGCGGGTTGCCCCAGCCCAGGTAGAAGTAGGGCGCGCCCGGCATCTTTGCCGGGTTGGGCTCGGGGTTGCCGCCGCCGGACGGCAGCGTCCAGCGCTGGTTGGCGCCCGCGAAGCAGTCCCAGAGCTGCAGCGGGGTGCCGTCCGCGGAGCTCGGGCCGGTCGCGTCGAGGCACTTGCCGAGCGCGCGCAGCGTGCCGTCCGCGCCGGCGGTCCAGGTCTGCGCGGCGCTGCCGTTGCAGTCCCAGAGCTGGATGCGGGTCCCGTTGGCGGTGCTCGCGTCCGCGACGTCGAGGCACTTGCCGAGCGCGCGGACCGTGCCGTCGGTGCGCACGTCCCAGCTCTGGGCGTTCGTGCCGTTGCAGCCGTAGAGCTGGATCTGCGTGCCGTTCGCGGAGCTCGCCGCCGCGACGTCGACGCACTTGCCGCCGTACCCGGTGATCGCCCCGGTCGCGGCCTGCGCGGGCGGGGCGCCCCCGCCGAGCGTGAGCACGGTGGCCAGGGCCAGGGTCAGTGTCGCGAGGCCGCCGAGACCACGCCATAGAAGAGCATGGCGCCGTTGACGTGCTTGCATGGTCGTCCTCCTCTGAACTTTCAAGCCTGTAAGTGAGGAGAACGTACGACTTCTTTGCCACCCGCAACATTGGGGCTAACCCGTACAGGCACCACACAGGTTCGGCTGCCGGACGGCGAAGGGCACCGGCTCGCGGGGTGCGAACCGGTGCCCGACGACTGCGGGGCGGGGGTCAGAATCCCGCGGTGATCCGCGTGAACTCGAGGTCCTGCTGCGCGATGCCGCTGCAGTTGGACGTGACGCCGCCGCCCTCGCAGCCCCGGTCCCGGTTGACCGCCCAGTACGCGAACCGGGACAGGCCGTTGGCGTTCGCCCAGTCCCGGATCTCGGTCCACTGCGCGGGCGTGGTGGTCTCGCCGACGTCGGACAGGCCGTTCATGCCGGAGATCCCGGAGTACGAGTACGCCTCGGCGTCGGACCAGCCGTGCGCCGCCTTGAGCTGGTCCTTCAGGCCCTCGGCCGCGCTGATCGTGTCGGCCACCATGTCGGAGCCGCCGAAGTCGAACGTCATGATCGTGTAGTTGTCGATCGGCGTGCCCAGCTCGGCGGCACGCGTGATGAGGCGCGAGCCGGCGCCGCCCGGACCGGTCGTCGTGGTCGGGATCGTCACCACGGCCTTGACGCCGGGGTTGTTCTGCTTGACGATCGCGATCCCCTGCAGGATCCGGTCCTGGACGGCGTAGTCCTCGTACTCGTCGGTGTTCTCGATGTCGAAGTCCACGACGTCGGGCCCGTGCGCGTCGATGACCTGCTGCACCGCCCCCGCGAACGCCTCCGGGCTGGAGCAGTTCGGGCCCAGCTTGTTGCCCGAGTAGCCCCCGAAGGAGATCTGCACCTGGCCGCCGGCGGCCTGGATCGCGTCGATCGTCTGCTCGTCGACGCCGCCGGTCAGCGGACGCTGCCCGTCCCACGCCGGCGTGCAACCGCCGGACGACAGCAGGAACGCCATGGTGAACGCCGAGACCCCGGTCTCGCTCATCACCGAGGTGGCGCTCTGCGGGTCGCCCCAGCCCAGGTACAGGTAGGGCGCGCCGGGCAGCTTCTCCGCCACGGCCTGCGGTGCGGCCTGCGGTGCGGACTGCCCGGCGGCCCGGGTCCCGGCGATCTCCGTCGCGGCGGCGCCGACCATGCCGCCGGCCGCCAGGACCATCGCGGTCACGGAGCTGAGCAGGGCGAGGCGCCTCGGGTTGGTCTTCATCGTCGTCTCCCGAAGATGTCGGTCGGATTCGTACGCAGACCGTACACAGCGGGTGAAAAATGGCGCATCAGGGTTAACCCGTACACGTCACCGCCGCACCTGGGTCAGGTTGCCCTCCGGATCGAGCCGGATCTCCGCGTCCAGGCCCAGCCGCTCCAGGAACGCGCCGTCGTGGCTCACCACGAGCAGCGCACCCTTGTAGGCGGTCAGCGCGTCCACGAGCTGGTCCGTGCTCGCGATGTCCAGGTTGTTCGTCGGCTCGTCCAGCACCAGGAGCTGCGCCGGCGGGTCCGCCAGCAGCAGACGCGCCAGCGCCACCCGGAACCGCTCGCCGCCCGACAGCGTCGACACCGGCCGGTCCACCGCCGCGCCCCGCACCAGGAACCGCGCCAGCCGGTTGCGCAGCTCCCCCGGCGGCACGTGCGGCGCGGCCTCCCGCACGGCGTCCAGCACGGAGGCCGAGTCCGGCAGCACGTCGACCCGCTGCGGCAGGTACGCCGCCCGCTCGGTCAACAGCTCCCCGGACGCCGCGCCGCCCACCCCGTCCCGTTGAGTGCTGGCTATTTGTTGCTCCGAAACGGTTTCGGCCCGCAAATACCCAGCACTCAACGAGGCGGGGGCGGGTTGGGGTGCGGCGAGGAGGCGTTCCAGGAGGGTCGTCTTGCCGACGCCGTTCGGGCCCGTCAGCGCGATCCGCTCCGGACCCTGGATCACGACCTCCCGGCCGTCCGCGCCCCGCAGCACCGCCAGCTTCCGCCCGGCCGGCACCCCCGGGTCGGGCAGGTCCACGGAGATCCGGTCGTCGTCGCGCACCGCGCGCTCCGCCAGGTCGACGGCCGCGCGCGCGGCGTCCACCTTGTCGTCCAGCATGCCGCGCCGCGCGCCCGCGGACTTCTCCGCGCTGTTGCGGCGGTCGTTGATCACGGCCTTGACGTACTTGCTGTTCGCGACATCCTTGCGCCCCTTGCGCTCGCTGTGCGCGATCCGCTCCTCCGCCTCGGTCCGCTGCCGCTTCTCGCGACGCAGCGTCTGCTCGGCCGCGCGCAGCGTCTGCGCCGCCGCCTCCTGCTGCACCTGGAGCCACGCCCGGTACTCCGAGTACGGGCCGCCGAACGTCGTCAGCGACCCGGCCCGCAGCTCGGCCGTGTCGTCCATCAGCTCCAGCAGGGCCAGGTCGTGCGAGACGACGACGAGCGCGCCCCGCCAGCCCCGGACCAGCTCGTACAGGCGCTCGCGGGCGTCCCCGTCGAGGTTGTTCGTCGGCTCGTCGAGCAGCGCGACGGCGGCGGCCCCGCTGGACTGGCGCAGCCGCACGCCCGTGATCGCGGTCAGCATCGTCTCGCCGCCGGACAGGGTCGCCACGGAGCGGTCGAGACCGGTGGGCAGACCGGTGGCGGCCAGCAGCGCGACGGCCCGCTCCTCGACGTCCCAGTCGTCGCCGACGACGTCGAAGTGCGCCTCGTCGACGTCGCCCGACTCGATGGCGCGCAGCGCCCGCACGACGGGCGTGATGCCGAGCAGGTCGGCGACCGTCGCGTGCACGTCGAGCGTGATGCGCTGCGGCAGGTAGTCGGCGGTGCCGCTCAGCACGACCCGCCCGGAGGTGGGCGCGAGCAGGCCGGCGACGACGCGCAGCAGCGTGGACTTCCCGGCCCCGTTCAGGCCGGTCAGGCCGGTGCGGCCGCGGCCGAAGGCGCCGGAGACGTGATCGAGCGCGACGGCGCCGTCGGGCCAGGCAAAGGTGACGTCGTGCAGCACGACAGAAGGGTTGGACAACACAGCAAGGACTCCCGGGAGGTGGCATGGTGCCGACGCCCGGTGCCCTCGAAGGAGGGCAGGCGTCAGCGCGAGGTGGTCTCGTACCGGGAGATGCCCGTCATCACAGTCCTTGTCCGTAGCTCCCTCACACGCGCGGCACACCCGCAGGAGCGCACACAGCCTGACATGGGACGACGCCGGGGCGCAACGTGAATCACGGCACCGTCGCCGCGACCCGCGTGCGCCCCGGCGCGGTCACCGCCCGGTGAGGACGGCCCCGCGGATCCGCTCGCTGCGCAGGAACAGCGCGGCCCAGACGCCCACGGCGAACAGGACGGGCGTGAGCGTGTGCGCCAGGGCGTCCTCCAGCCGGACGTGCGCGGCCACGGCGCCGCCCAGGTAGGCGGTCAGGAGCAGCGCACCGAGGAACGCCGTCCAGGGCACCACGTAGAGCAGCACCGCGACCCCCTGCAGCACGCCGATCAGGAGGACCGCCGACGCCGGGAAGCCGATGGCCTCGAACATGCCCACCGACCGGTCGGACTCGGTGAGCTGGCCGTAGGCGCCCTGCGCGAGCTGGGCCGCGACGAGCAGCGTGACCACCCACCCGAGCACGGGGGCCGCCCGCCGGAGGACGGGCAGGGCCGTGCGGAAGGGCGCGCGGAGGGGCGTGCTGATAGGAGTGCGGCTGTGGGTCTCGGTACGGGTGGGGCCGGATGCATCGAGGGACATGGCATGGTCTCCGTTTCGTGCGACGACGGCGGCGCGGTCCCGGAAACGTACGGCGCGGCCCGTCCGCAGAACACGGGGCTAACCGTTTAACAACGACGGTTCACGAGCCGCGGGCGGCGTGCCCCGCCGGTCAGGGCTCCGGCGCCGTGAGGTAGCGCTGGACGGTGGGCCCCAGCCAGGCGACGACGTCCGCCCGGGTCAGGTCCGCGGCGGGGCCGAACCGCAGCACGTACCGCACCAGCGCCATGCCGAGCACCTGCGAGGCGACCAGCGCGGCGCGCCGCGCGGCGTCCTCGCCGGTCCCGACGAACCGCTGCGCGAGCGGCAGGATCTGCCCGGAGAACACGTCGCGCATCCGCGCGGCCCCGGCCTCGTTCGTGACTCCCACGCGCAGCAGGGTCTGCAGCACGCTGTCGTGCTCCCAGAGGTCGAGGAAGTGCCCCACGAGCACCGCACCGACGTCGTCCACGGGGATCGCGGCCAGGTCCGGGAGCACCAGCTCCACGTCGATGACCGCCGCGAACAGGCCCTCCTTGGAGCCGTAGTAGCGCATCACCATCGACGGGTCGATCCCGGCGTCCTGGGCGATGGCGCGCACCGTGGCGCGCTCGTAGCCGTCGGCCGCGAACCGTGCCCGGGCCGCGTCCAGGATCGACGCGCGGGTCACGTCCGACCGGCGCCGCGGAGCATCCGTGTCTGTCATGCCAACAACTGTAGGCCAACATCCGTTGACCTTCGCCGAGCCGGTCCGCTACGTTGGTCAACAAGCGTTGGCAAACACTCGTTGACCCAGCACGCCAGGAGGACACCATGGACACGGACGTCGTAGTCGTCGGGGCCGGCCCGACCGGCCTGCTGCTCGCCGGAGACCTCGCCACGGCGGGGGCGCACGTCACCGTCCTGGAGAAGCGGCCGGCCGGGCTGAGCAACCTGACCCGCGCGTTCGCCGTGCACGCGCGCAGCCTGGAGGTGCTCGACGCGCGCGGCCTGGCGGACGAGCTGCTCACCCGCGGGCAGCAGGTCACCAGCCTCCGGCTCTTCCAGCGGCTCACCGTCGACCTGGCGGATCTGCCGTCCCGGTTCCGGTACGTGCTCGTCACGCCCCAGTACGAGGTCGAGCGCCTGCTGCGCCGCCGCGCCGAGGAGGCGGGCGCCGTCTTCCGGCACGACACCCGCGTCACGGCCCTGGCCCAGGACGACGACGGCGTCACGGTCACCACCGCGGACGGCCCGCACCTGCGCGCCCGCTACGTCGTCGGCACCGACGGCGCCCGGTCCACGGTGCGCGACGCCGTCGGCATCCCGTTCCCGGGCCGGGCCGTGATCCGGTCGATGGTCCTGGCCGACGTCCGGCTGGCACGGCAGCCCGCCGACCTGCTCACGGTCGCCGCCGCGAACGACTCGCTCGGGTTCCTCGCCCCGTTCGGCGACGGCTGGTACCGGTTCATCGGCTGGCACGGCGACCGCGACGTGAGCGAGGACGAGCCGGTCGACCTCGACGAGGTGCGCACCATCGCCCGCGCCACCCTGCACGACGACTTCGACATGACCGAGGCGCGGTTCCTGTCCCGGTTCCACGCCGACGAGCGGCAGGCGCCCGCCTACCGCGCGGGCCGTGTGTTCCTGGCCGGCGACGCCGCGCACGTGCACAGCCCCGCGGGCGGGCTCGGCATGAACACCGGCATGCAGGACGCCGCGAACCTCGGCTGGCGGCTCGCCGCCGCGCTGCGGCTGCCCGACGGCGCGGCGGACGCCGTGCTCGACGGCTACGAGGCCGAGCGGCACCCCGTCGGGAAGCAGGTGCTGCGCACGAGCGGCGGGATCCTGCGGGTCGCCACCCTGCCGGGGCCGCTGGTCGCGGCGGTGCGGCGCGGCGTCGTCGGCCTGGTCTCCCGGGTGGCGCCGGTCCGGCGGCGGGCGGCGCTGACCATCTCCGCCCTCGGCGTCGCCTACCCGGCGCCCCGCGGTGCGCACCCGCTGGTGGGCACCAGGGCGCGGGACCTCCCGCTGGAGGGCGGGACGCGCCTCGCCGAGGCCCTCCGCGCCGGGCGGTTCGTGCTGGTCGCCCCGGCGGGGGCGCCAGCTCCCGACCTCCCGGCCGCGCCCGGCGAGGTCGACCCGGCCGAGCGCGTCGTCGTCCGCCGGTCGGACGGCGGCGCGACCGGCCTGCTGGTGCGCCCCGACGGCTACGTGGCCGGCGCGGCCGCGGGTGCGTGACCCGCGGCGGCTCACTACTCGTAGTCGCTGTACTGCGGGCTGAAGAAGCCCTCCCGGAACTCCGGGTTGCTGAACAGGACGACGAGCCCGACGACCACGACGAGGGTCAGGCCGATCGTCACCCAGCCCGTGATGATGCCGCCCAGGGCCAGGCCGCCGTTGTCGGCCTGGCCCTCCCGCACCGCCTTGCGGCTCAGGTGGCCGGTGATGACCGCCGGGATGGCGGCCAGGAACCCGACCAGGCAGCTGAACAGCAGGAAAACGCTGAGGATGCCCAGCACGAGGGACCAGACGCCGAGCGCGTTCTTCTCGGGCGGGGCCACGTACCCATAGGGCGCGCCGTAGGGGTAGGGCCGCCCGGCGTACGGCTGGGCCGGGTAGGGCTGGGCCGGGTAGGGCTGGGCCTGCTGGTCCCACTGCTGGTCCGGCTGCTGCGGCTGCTCCGGCTGCTCCGGCTGCTGCCCGGGCTGCGGGACGTCCGGCTGCTTCGGCGGGTCGTAGGGCGACTTCCACTCGTCGGGCTGGGTCATGCCGCCACCTTCCCCGGGATGTGCGTGATGCAGAGTGCCGCGGCGGACGGCCGGGGCGCGGTCATACCTGGGTCACCGTGAACGCCGCCCCGAGGAGCCCGACCACCACGAAGACGACCCAGACGAGTATCCCGGCGGCGGTCAGTGCCACGTTGATCCAGCCGAGGACCAGGCCCGCGGTCGCCATCCCCGAGTTGTTCGCCAGGCCCTCGCGGATCGCCTTGCGGCTGGCGTTCCCGGTGACGATGGCGACGATGCCCAGGATCAGCGGGCAGAGGATCCAGCTCAGGATGCCTGTGATCAGCGACCAGACGCCCAGGTCGTTCTTCGGGGGCGCGACCGGGTAGGCGTACTGCGGCGGGGCGCCGTACTGGTACGCGGCGGGGCCCTGCGGCGGGTACGGCTGGACCTGGCCGGAGGGGTACTGGCCGGAGGGGTACTGGCCCGAGGCGTACTGACCCGACGGGTACTGCACCTGGCCTGAGGCGTACTGGCCGGACGCGTACTGACCGGCGGGGTACTGCCCGGGCTGGCCCGACGGGTACTGGACCGGGTGGCCCGCGGCGTCCTGGGACGGCTGGCCCGGGTACGGGAGCGGCTGGCCCGACGGGGGCTGCGCGGGATACCCGTACGCGGGGCCGGCAGGCGGCGTCGGGGGCGCAGGCGCGACCGCGGGCAGGTCCGGCGCCGTCGGCTCGTCCCCCGCCGGCTGCGGGGCGGCCGGCGGGTCGTTCGGGTCCTGCGGGCCGGGCCCGTCGTCGGGCTGGGTCATCGTGCTGCCTTCCATGCTCGGGCGCGCCGTCGGGCGCAGGCGGGAGGGGACGAGTCAGCCCGCCGCACCAGCGAGGGAGTCTCACCTCGGGTGCGGCGGGCCGATCGACTGCCGGGGAGCGGGCTCAGCTGTTCTCGAGCTCGTCCATGAGCTCCTGGAGCTCGGGGTCCATGGTGGCGCCGGAGTCGCCGAGCTCCTGCTCGTAGCCGTTCTGCATCTCCTGCTCGATGCTGTCCTGGAACTCGGGCGACGTGACGAGGAAGCCCACGAACGCGATGTACGCGATGATGCCGAGGGTGACCAGCACCGTGCCGATCCAGCCCATGATCAGGCCCGCGAGACCCATGCCGCCGTTGTCCGCGAGGCCCTCGCGCTGCGCCTGCCGGGACTTGGTACCGGTGATGATCGCCGCGATACCGGTGAGCAGGCCGCAGCCCAGGACGGACAGGATGCCCAGCACGAGGGACCAGACGCCGAGGCTGTTCTTCGGCAGCGGCGCACCGTAGGCGGGCTGACCGCCCTGCGCGTAGACCGGCTGCTGCTCGCCGTACGGCTGCTGCCCGTAGGGCTGCTGTCCGTACGGCTGCTGCCCGTACGGCGCCTGCGGGTACGGGGCGGGCTGGCCGGGGGCGGGCTGGCCGGGAACCGAGCCCGGCGCGGGCGCCGCCGGCTGTCCCTGCTCGGGCGGCTGCTGCGGCGGGTCGTAGGGCGACTGGCCGCCGTCAGGCTGGGTCATCGTGCTACCTCTCTGCTTTGCGGTGAGCCGGGGGACGGGTCCGGCCCGGAGGTGCCAAACCTACAGGTAGGACGCCCCGCGCGGCAGGAAAACCGCGCGGGGAGACCTACCCGTGTTCGCACGTGCGCAGGGTCAGTAGTTCCAGTCGTTGGGGTCCATGTCTCCCCATCCGTTCAGGCCGCCGGAGATGAGCCCGACCGCCAGCGCGATGACGAAGAACACGATGGCGAGCACGACCAGAGCCACGTTGATCCAGCCCAGGATCAGACCTGCGGTGCCCATGCCGCGGTTGTTCGCCAGGCCCGCGTCCGCGGCCCGGCGGCTCATGGTGCCCGTGATGATCGCCGCGATCCCGAGCAGGAGCGGGCAGAACACGAAGCTGAGGATGCCCGTGATCAGGGCCCACACGCCCAGGTCGTTCTTGGGCGGCGTCTGCCCGTATCCGTACTGCGGTGCGGCCGGGGCCCCCGGCTGGCCGTAGGGCGTCGGGACGCCCTGCTGTCCGTAGGGCGGGCCCGCGTCGGGACCCGCCGGCGAGCCCGGGTGCGGCTCCTGCGGGCCGGGCTGCTGCGGGGTGGGTTGCTGGGGTGGGGGCTGCTGCCCGGCGGGCTGCGGCGGGGTGGGCTGCTGCTCCGCGCGGTACGGCTCGCCCGGAAGAGGCTGCGTGGGTGTCGGGTCCGAACCCTGCGAGGGGGTCGACCCGGGCAACGGCTGCGTAGGCGGCGTCTCCGGCTGGGGATCGCGGGGATCGCGGGGATCGCGCGGCGTACCGCCCTCGTTCTCGGTCATGAGGCTGCCTTCCCTTCCCGTTCAGGGAGCTGGGAGCACCGGGACCGGTGTCCCACC
Source organism: Promicromonospora sp. NPDC060204 (assembly GCF_042728455.1). Taxonomy (NCBI): domain Bacteria; kingdom Bacillati; phylum Actinomycetota; class Actinomycetes; order Micrococcales; family Promicromonosporaceae; genus Promicromonospora; species Promicromonospora sp. NPDC060204. The sequence goes on along the minus strand of NZ_JBHWZO010000190.1, from coordinate 669 downwards.
TCTACCTAACCAGGGATGACGTGGACCTGCGCGGGCGGCAGGGTCCTCACCCGCGCCGCCAGGTCTCCACCTCGTGCGCCAGCACGAAGCCCAGGCGCTCGTAGACGCGCCGCGCCGTGACGTTGTCGTCGTACAGGCCGAGCGTCACCAGCCCGTGCTCCGCGACGCCGTCCGCCGTCATCCGGGCCGTCAGGGCGCTGCCCACCCCCTGCCCACGGCGTGCCGGGTCCGTCCCGATCGACCCCAGGTGGACGGACGCCGTCGGCGTCGGGGTCGCCGATCCGACGGCGACCAGCGCACCGGCGCGCGCGCCCGGCGACGTCGGCGCCGCGCGCACCCCGTACCAGCGGGCCAGCCGTGCCCGGGGACCCGTCGCACCGGACCGCGTGCCGGGGTTCGCCCGGGCGAGCAGGTCGACGATCTCGTCGGTGTGCCGGTCCAGGTCGAGCACCTCGACGGCCGGCGACCCGGCGCGCGCGGGCGGTGCGGCCTCCGTGACCATGCGGTCCCAGGTGGAGTCCGGCACGAGACCCCAGCCGGCGAGGATCTCGCCGGCCAGGGCCCCGGTGCCGCGGGTCAGGGTGGCGGACACGACGTCGCCGTCGGGCACGACCGTGGCCAGGAGGCGGGCCAGCCGGCCGGCCCGGCCGACGGCGTTGAGCCATCGGC
>NZ_JBHWZO010000189.1:0-12234 GCF_042728455.1 Promicromonospora sp. NPDC060204 | reverse complement strand
CTCCGCGACGCCTACGCGCTCGGCGCCACCGTCTACGACCTGCGCGGCATCTCCGACTCGCTGGACGAGTCGGACCACCTCAGCGTGTCGAAAGCGGAGAAACCTGGGCCTCAAAGGGGATGTGCGATCCGGACTCCGCCAGGCGTCAGGCCGGCGGACGGCGGCGGGCGTACTCCAGCTCCGGGCGCCCGCGCGTGCCGTACCGGGGCGCGCGGGTCGCGACGCCGCGGTCGGCGAGGAACTCCAGGTACCGGCGGGCCGTGATCCGCGCGAGGTGCAGCTCGTCGGCCACCTCGCTCGCGGACAGCGCGCCGGCGGCCCGGGCGAGCAGGTCGGACACGGTGTCCAGGGTGTCCTGGGACAGCCCCTTCGGCAGCCCCGCGGCGTTCGAGGTGCGCAGCGCGGCGAACGCGGTGTCCACCTCGCGCTGGCTCATCGTCGAGACCGGCGAGCGCATCTGCTCGAAGTACTTGCGGTACGCCCCGAGCTTCTCGGCGAACAGCCCGAACGCGAACGGCTTGATGAGGTACTGCACCACGCCGACGGCCACCGCCTCGCGCACCACCTCCAGCTCGCGCGCCGCGGTCACGGCGATCACGTCCACCACCAGGCCCGCCGCGCGCAGCTGCCGGCACAGCACCAGGCCGTGCCGGTCGGGCAGGTTCATGTCCAGCAGGAGCAGGTGCACCTCCTGCCCCGCGGCCTGGGCGTCGCGCAGCGCGCGGACGGTCTCGCCCGCCGTGTGCACCACCCCGGCCAGCTCGAACCCGTCCACGCGGCGCACGTACTCGCCGTGCGCGTCGGCGGTGCGGTGGTCGTCCTCCACGACCAGGACCCGGATCACCCGCGGCCGCCCGGCCCGGTCGGCCCGGCGAGGGCGGGCGGTACGACGACGGCGTCGGCCGGGTCGGCCGGTACTGTCGTTCCGCCCGCAGCAGGAGGCACGACGACGGCGCCGTCGTCCGGCGGACCGCCCGGCGTCGCCCCCTCGGGGCGCGGGAGCGTGACCGTGAAGACCGCGCCGGTGCCCGCCCCGCGGGTCAGCTCGACGTCGCCGCCGAGGCTCTCGACCACCTGGCGCACCAGCGCCAGACCGTAGCCGCGCCCGCCCGCCGCGGCGTCCTTGGTGCTCCAGCCCTGGTCGAAGATGTGACCGAGGTCGGCGTCGGCGATGCCGGCCCCGCTGTCGGAGACCTGGAAGACCAGAGAGCCGTCGTCGCCGTTGGCGAGGTAGATCTCCACCCACGCCTCGGTCGCCCCGGCCAGCGCGCGGGCCGACGCGGCGTCGATCGCGTTGTCGATCAGGTTGCCCAGGATCGTCACCACGTCCACCGGTTCCAGCCAGTGCGTGCCCGGCGTCAGGTGCGTCTCGAAGTGCATCTCGACGGCGCGCTCGCGCGCCTGGGCGGCCTTGCCCAGCACGAGCGCGGCGATGACGGGCTCCTCGATCGCCTGCACCACGCGGTCCGTGAGCCGCTGGCCCAGGTCCTTCTCGCCCGCGATGAACCGCAGCGCCTCGTCGCTGCGGCCCAGCTCGATGAGGGTCGCGATGGTGTGCAGCCGGTTGCTGAAGTCGTGGGTCTGGGCGCGCAGGGCCTCGGAGATGGTGCGCACCGACGACAGCTCGCCGGTGACGCGCTGCAGCTCGGTGCGGTCGCGCAGGGAGACCACCTCGCCGACGTTGCGGCCCGACGCCGCCGCGGTGTCGCGGCCCACGAGCAGCACGCGGTCGCCCACGCGGACGGGACCCTCGGGCGCGGTGCCGACCAGCACGTCGTGCACGGCGGGGGACAGCCGCTCGTCGTCGACGGCGAACGGCGCCGTGAGGTCCGGGACGTCGAGCAGCCGCAGCGCCTCGTCGTTGGCGAGCACCACGGTGCCGTCCTCGACCAGGAGCATGCCCTCCTCGACCGAGTGCAGCACCGCCTCGTGCGCGGTGAACAGGTGCGCCAGCTCGTCCGGGCCCTTGCTCTCCGTGATCCGGTCGAGCCGGCGCGCCAGCAGGGTCGCGGCCACCGCGCCCGTGCCGAACGCCAGCAGGGTGCCGACGCCGACCACCACCAGGCGGGGGACGATGCTGTCCCACAACCGGTCGAGCGTGACGCCGGCGGAGACCATGCCCACCACCTCGCCGTCGTCCGTCACGACGGGGACCACGGCGCGCACCGACGGGCCGAGCGTGCCGTCGTAGACCTCGGTGAACGTCTGCCCGCGCAGGGCCGGCCCCGTGGTGCCGACGAACGGGCGGCCGATCTGCCACGTGTTGCGGTGCGTGTAGCGGGTCCGGTCGGTGTCCATCACGGTCAGGTAGTCGATGTCGGTGGTGGCCATGACCCGCTCGGCGTACGGCTGCAGCAGCCCGGAGGCCTCGGCGACGGCGCCCGGACGGTCCGTCTCCAGCGTGTCGTGCGCCCGCGCCACGGTGTCGATCACGAGCGACTCCGCCGCGACCGTCGCCGCCAGGTCGGTGCTCTCCTTCGCCGCGTGCGTCTCGGCCGAGGACCGGGCGTCCAGCGCCAGCAGCCCGAACACGATGACGGCCCCGGCGAACAGCAGCGCCGTGTGCACGGCGAGGAACCACCTCGCGATACTCGCACCCCGTCGCTGCGCCACGGGGTCCATTGTGGACCGCCCGCGCCGCTGCTCCGACCGCCGCGAGAACACTATGTACGCAATGGTGGGGTTCGCCGCCCTGGCCAGCACTCTTGTCGCTGACCACACAGCGTTGTGAGAGGAACACACCATGGCGGTAACGCAGCCCGCCGGCGCCGGGACCACCCCGCGCCGCCGGCTCGACAAGAGTCACTACCTGTACATCGCGGTGATCGTCGCCGTCGTCGCCGGCGTCATCGTGGGCCTGGCCTCCCCGGAGACCGGAGTGGCGCTGAAGCCGCTCGGCACCGGGTTCGTCGCCCTGATCAAGATGATGATCTCGCCCGTCATCTTCTGCACCATCGTGCTGGGCATCGGCTCGATCGCGAAGGCCGCCACCGTCGGCCGGGTCGGCGGGCTGGCGCTGCTCTACTTCATCGTGATGTCCACGTTCGCGCTGTTCATCGGCCTCGTCGTCGGCAACGTGCTGCACCCGGGCCAGGGCCTGAACATCGCGGACGCCAGCTACGAGGCGGAGGGCGAGGCCGCCGGCCTGGTCGACTTCGTGCTCGGCATCATCCCCACCACGCTCGTCTCGCCGCTGACCGGTGAGTCCGTGCTGCAGACGCTGTTCGTGGCGCTGCTCGTCGGGTTCGCCATCCAGCAACTCGGCGCTCGCGGCAAGCCCGCGCTCGACGCCATCCGCCTGGTCCAGGCGATCGTGTTCCGCGTGCTGACGATGATCCTGTGGGTCGCCCCCGTGGGCGCGTTCGGCGCCATCGCGGGCGTCGTCGGCGAGACCGGCTGGGGCGCCGTCGTCGCCCTGGGCACGCTGATGGTCGGCTTCTACCTGACCTGCATCCTGTTCATCGTGGTGGTGCTGGGTGCCGTGCTCTGGTTCGTGGCCCGCGTGAACATCTTCTCGCTCATGAAGTACCTGGCGCGGGAGTACCTGCTGATCGTCAGCACGTCGTCGTCCGAGGCGGCCCTGCCGCGCCTCATCGCCAAGATGGAGCACCTGGGCGTGTCCAAGCCGGTCGTCGGCATCACGGTGCCGACCGGGTACTCGTTCAACCTGGACGGCACGGCCATCTACCTGACCATGGCGTCGCTGTTCATCGCCTCCGCGATGGGGACGCCGCTGTCCGTGCCCGAGCAGATCGGCATGCTCGCCTTCATGATCATCGCCTCCAAGGGCGCCGCCGGGGTCACCGGCGCCGGCCTGGCGACGCTCGCGGGCGGCCTGCAGACCTACCGCCCCGACCTGGTCGACGGCGTGGGCATCGTGGTGGGCATCGACCGCTTCATGTCCGAGGCGCGGGCCCTGACCAACTTCACGGGCAACGCCGTGGCCACGGTCATCATCGGCACCTGGACCAAGGAGATCGACCGCGACCGCGTGACCGAGGTGCTGTCCGGGGCGCTCCCGTTCGACGAGAGCGCGGCGGACGACCTGCACGCGCCGGACGACGCCGCCGGCTCGACGGACGACGGCGCCGGCGACGATGCCGGTGACGACGCCGACCGCACGGGCGGCTCGCGCCCGCGGGTGCCGGAGCCGACGGGCGTCTGAGGGCGCTGTCGGCGCCGTTTGACGGCGCCGACCAAGGACCGACGCCGGCCGGGGAACTCTGGGGGTACCCCGGCCGCCGTCTGACAACTGGGTCCGCCTCCGGCAGGTGATCAGGCATGTTCTGCGACGCGGAGCATGCGGGATCGCCTGCCGGAGGCGGACCCTTCGTCGTTCCCTCCGGGCCGGTGTGCGGGAATATATGGACGGCGCGTGCACTTCTGTGTTTATATGAACGCACAGTCCACATCGAGACCGGCGTCAAGATCAGGGAGCACCCCATGAGCACCAGCACGGAAACCAGCGGCACCCGACGCGTCGCGCTCGTCACCGGCGGGTCGGGCGGCATCGGCCGCGCCGTCGTCGGGCGGCTCGCGGCCGACGGCTACGCCGTCGCCGTCCACTACGCGGGCAACCAGGCCCGGGCCGACGATGTCGTCGCCGAGGTCCAGGCCTCCGGCGGCCAGGCCATCGCCGTCGGCGGGGACGTCGCGGACGAGGTAGCGATGGCCGCCGCGTTCGACGCGACCGAGGCGGCGTTCGGCGGCGTCGACGTCGTCGTCAACACGGCCGGGATCATGCTGCTCGGCCCGGTCGCGAGCTTCGACCTGGCGGACCTCGACCGCATGCACCGCACCAACATCCGCGGCACGTTCGTCGTTGCCCAGCTCGCCGCCAACCGGCTGCGCGCCGGCGGCGCCCTGATCAACTTCTCGACGTCGGTGGTGCGGGCGCAGTTCCCGGCCTACGCCGCGTACGTGGCCAGCAAGGCCGCCGTCGAGGGCATGACGCTGATCCTGGCCCGCGAGCTGCGCGGCAAGGACATCACGGTCAACGTGGTGGCGCCCGGCCCCACGGCCACCCCGCTCTTCCTGGACGGCAAGGACGAGCAGACCATCCAGAACCTGGCGAACGCCGTGCCGCTCGAGCGCCTCGGCCAGCCCGAGGACATCGCCGAGACGGTCGCGTTCCTGGCCGGCCCCGCACGCTGGGTCAACGGTCAGGTCATCTACACCAACGGGGGCCTGGCATGAGCGCCGTCGTCGTCATCACCGGAGCGTCGAGCGGGTTCGGGGCGCTGACCGCGAGGGCCCTGGCCGCCGCGGGCCACACCGTCTACGCGGGCATGCGGCAGACCGAGGGGCGCAACGCGCCGCAGGTCGACGCCGCCCGGGCCTGGGCTGCCGGGCATGCGGCTGACCTGCGGCCGGTCGAGCTCGACGTGAGCTCGCAGGAGTCGGTCGACAGCGCCGTCGGGCAGATCGAGGCCGAGCACGGGAGAGTGGACGTCCTGATCCACAACGCCGGGCACATGGTCGTCGGCCCGGCCGAGGCCTTCACGCCGGAGCAGCTCGCGCAGCTCTACGACGTCAACGTGCTGTCCACCCAGCGCGTGAACCGGGCGGTCCTGCCCGGCATGCGCCGCCGCGGCGCGGGGCTCGTGGTCTGGGTGTCCAGCTCCAGCGTCAAGGGCGGCACCCCGCCGTACCTGGCCCCGTACTTCGCGGCCAAGGCGGGCATGGACTCCCTCGCGGTGTCGTACGCCGCGGAGCTGGCCCGCTGGGGCGTGGAGACGTCGATCGTCGTACCCGGCTCGTTCACGAGCGGCACCAACCACTTCGCGCACGCGGGCCACCCGGCCGACGCCGCGGTAGAGGCCGAGTACGAGACCCGGTACGCGGGGCTGATGGGTCAGGTCGCGGAGAAGCTCGCGGCCCTGGCGCCCGACGCCGACGTGTCGCTGGTCGCCGACGAGATCGCCCGCATCGTGGCCCTGCCCGCCGGGCAGCGGCCGTACCGGGTGCACATCGACCCGGCCGACGACGGCTCCGAGGCGGTCTCGGACCTCGCCGACCGGACCCGCCGCGAGTTCCTGGAGCGCGTGGGCCTGCCGGACCTGCTCACGGTGGGGGCGGCGGCCTCGCCGATCAGCGACGCCGAGCCCACCTAGACTCGCGGGAGCTGAGGAGGAGGGGACATGACGGACCAGGTGACGGTGTCCGACGGTCACGCGCCCGCGCGCGGCCGGGGACGCGGGCGGCGGCCGGCCGACGACGTGCGCGCCGACGTGCTGCGGGCGGTCGGCGAGGTGCTGCTGGCCGACGGCATCGCCGACCTGACGTTCGAACGGGTCGCGCGCCTGTCCGGCGTCAGCAAGACGACGCTCTACAAGTGGTGGCCCTCCAAGGGGGCGCTGGCCCTGGACGGCTACTTCCACGCCGTGCAGCAGACGCTTGCGTTCCCCGACACCGGCGACATCCGCGTGGACCTGCGCGACCAGCTCCGGGCCTTCGTGCACCTGATGACGACGACGCCCGCGGGGCGCATCCTCGCGGAGCTGATCGGCCAGTCGCAGACCGACCAGGACCTCGCCGTCGCCTACCGCACGCTGTACTCGTCGGAGCGGCGACGCCTCGCGGCCGAGCGGCTGCGCGCGGCGCAGGAGGCGGGGCAGGTGCGCGACGACGTCGACGTGCAGGTCGTGGTCGACCAGCTCTGGGGCGCCGTCTACCACCGGCTGCTGGTCCCGGACGAGCCGGTCACGGAGTCGTTCGCCGACGCCCTGGTGCACAACGTGCTGACGGGCATAGCCCGCCCCTAACCTTCCGGCCGTAGGTGAACGTAGGTCTGGTTGCACTCTGAGCGCTCAGAGTGCGACTACCCCTACGTTCGGCGGCGCCGACGTTCTCAGCCAAGGAGCAGGGTGACCAGCAGGGAGATCGGCAGGGCGAGCAGCATGCTGACCAGCGTGATGTCGCGGACCGACGTCGTCGCCAGGCGGAAGTGCCCCGCGAACAGGAACACGTTCTGCGCCGTGGGCAGCGCCGCCATGAGCACCACGCCGAGCAGGTCCAGGCCGTCCAGCCCGAACAGAAACCTGCCGACCACCCAGGCCAGCACCGGCATGACCAGGGACTTGAGCACGGTGCCGAGCACCACCTCGGCCCGCGCCTCGCGGCCCAGCGGACGCTGACCCCGCAGCGACATGCCGAACAGCAGCAGGAGCAGCGGCACCGAGGCGTGGCCGAGCATCTCGACCGGCTGCCCGAGCACCGCGGGCAGGTCCACGGAGAACGCCGCGGCGAGCAGACCCAGCCCGGTCGCGACCGTCACCGGGTTGGCCAGCGACCGGGCGAGGGTGGCGCCGAGGGAGCGAGTGCCGGGGCCGGCGGTGTCGGCACCGGCACCGGCGTCCGCGGCGGAGCCGGAGGTGACGTCGTCGTCGGAACGAGCGGCGGCAAACCGCCCCGCCCGTGCCGCCCGGTGCCGGCACCACGCGAACACCGACAGGTACACCGGCGCCACCACCAGGAGCTGCGCGATGAGCACCGACACCACCGGGGCGGCGGTCCCCACGGCGTACAGCGCGATCGGCACGCCGATGTTGCCCGCGTTCACGTACGAGCTCGCCATCGCGCCGGCCGCAACCGGGCCGGCTGGTCGCCGCAGCAGCCCGCCCGCGACCACCGCGTAGAGCAGCCCCGTGGCCGCCGCCGTGATCAGCGCGATCGGCGTGTAGGTGCGTAGGACGGCGCCCAGGTCGGCGTCGGACATGAGCAGGAACATCAGCGCCGGGTTGGTGATGTAGTAGACCAGCGGCGCGATGCCGCGCTGCATGGCGCGGGCCTCGCCGGGCAGCACCCACGCGGCGACGAACCCCACCCCGACGAGTACGAGCACGATCGCAAACCCGAGCAGCACCCCGCTCATCTCAAACCCCGCCCCCCGCAAGAACGCTGAGTGCTGGGTATCTGCGGGGCCGTGGGGCTTTTGTACCGCAAATAGCCAGCACTCAGCGAGTCGGGCGGGGTCAGCGGACCAGGCACGGGCGCTTCGGGTCGAAGGCCCAGCCGGGGATCAGGTACTGCATCGCCGTCGCGTCGTCGCGGGCGCCCAGGCCGTGCTCCAGGTACAGCTCGTGCGCGGCGGCCAGGCGCTCGCGGTCGAGCTCGACGCCGAGCCCCGGCGTCGTCGGCACCTGGATCGCGCCGCCGGCGATCTGCGGCGGCGCCGTCGTCAGGCCCTGACCGTCCTGCCAGATCCAGTGCGTGTCCAGCGCCGTGATCTCGCCGGGCGCCGCCGCTCCGACGTGCGTGAACATGGCCAGCGAGATGTCGAAGTGGTTGTTGGAGTGCGACCCCCAGGTCAGCCCGAACTCGTGGCAGAGCTGGGCCACCCGCACCGAGCCCGCCATGGTCCAGAAGTGCGGGTCGGCCAGCGGGATGTCGACGGCGCCCGCGCGCACCGCGTGCGCCATCTCCCGCCAGTCGGTCGCGATCATGTTGGTCGCGGTCGGCAGCCCGGTCGCGCGCCTGAACTCCGCCATGACCTCCCGGCCGGAGAACCGGCCCTCGGCCCCGCACGGGTCCTCCGCGTAGGCGACGACGCCGCGCATCCGCCGGCCCAGCCGGATCGCGTCGGTCAGCAGCCAGCCGCCGTTGGGGTCGAGCGTGATCCGCGCGTCGGGGAAGCGCTCCTTGAGCGCGACGACGGTGTCCACCTCCAGGTCACCGGCCTGCACGCCGCCCTTGAGCTTGAAGTCGGTGAACCCGTACCGCTCGGCGGCGGCCTCGGCCAGGCGCACGACGGCGTCGGGCGTCATCGCCTCCTCGCGGCACAGCCGCCCCCACGCGTCGGACTCGTCGTCCCCGCGCAGGTACGGCAGGTCGGTCGCGCCCGGGTCGCCCACGTAGAACAGGTATCCGAGCATCGGCACGGCCTCGCGCTGGACGCCGTCGCCGAGCAGCTCCGCGACGGGCACGCCCAGGTCCTGGCCGTGCAGGTCGAGCAGCGCGGACTCCAGGGCCGTGACCGCGTGCACCGTGGTGCGCAGGTCGAAGGTCTGCAGCCCGCGCCCGCCCGCGTCGCGGTCGGCGAAGGCGCGGGCGACGTCGCGCAGCAGGGAGCGGTACCGCGCCACCGGCTGCCCGACGACGATCGTGCCGGCCTCCTCGATCGTCGCCCGGATCTTCTCCCCGCCGGGCACCTCGCCCAGCCCGGTGCGGCCGTCGGAGTCGGTGACGATCGCGACGTTCCGCGTGAAGAACGGGGCGTGCGCGCCGGACAGGTTCAGGAGCATCGAGTCGTGGCCCGCGACGGGCACGACCTCGACGCGGGCGATCGTGGGGTGCGCGCTCACCGCGCGGCCTCCGCGGTTTCCGCGGCGCCGTGCGCGTCCGTGACGTCTGTGTCCGTCGCGCCCACCACCACGTCGAGCACGCCGTCGACCCGCCGCGTCAGGTGCCACGGGTTGTCCGACCGGAGCGGCTCGGGCAGCAGGTACTCCGGCAGGTTCTGGTAGGCCACGGGCCGCAGGAACCGCTCGATCGCGAGCGTGCCCACCGAGGTGGTGCGCCCGTCCGACGTCGCGGGGAACGGCCCGCCGTGCACCATCGCGTGCCCCACCTCGACGCCGGTGGGCCAGCCGTTCGCGAGGATGCGGCCCGCCTTGCGCTCCAGCACGGGCAGCAGGGCCGCAGCCGTCTCCCGGTCGGACTCGGTCAGGTGCAGCGTCACGGTGAGCTGCCCCTCCAGGCGCTCGACGGCGGACAGCAGCTCGGCGGCGTCCGAGTACCGGACCACGAGCGAGGCCGCGCCGAAGATCTCGGCCTGCAGCACGGGGTTGCTCAGCAGGGTCGGCACCGCGCTGGCGAACACCGCGGGCGCGGGGGCGTTCTGGGTCGCGCCGGGCGATCCGGCCCCGACGAGCGACACGCCGTCCTGCGCGGCCAGCGCGTCGACGCCGTCCTGCCAGGCCTGCGCGATGCCCTCGGTGAGCATGGTCTGCCCGGCGGCGGCCGCCGCGGCGCGCCCGGCGGCGGCCACGAACGCGTCGCCGCGCTCGCCGTCCGGCACGAACACGAGGCCGGGGGCGGTGCAGAGCTGGCCCGAGGAGCCGGTCACCGACGTGAGGTACGCGGCGGCCAGCGTGTCGACGTCGCCCGCGAGGGCGCCGTCGAGCAGGATCGTGGGGTTGATCGAGCTCATCTCGGCGTAGACCGGGATGGGGACGGCGCGGGCTGCGGCTGCCGCGACGAGCGCGAGGCCGCCGCCGCGGGAGCCGGTGAAGCCGACGGCCTGGATCACCGGGTCGGACACGAGCGCCTGGCCCACGACCTTGCCCGGCCCGTAGACCAGCGAGAACACGCCGGGGTGCAGGCCGGACGAGGCCACGGCGTCGGCCACGGCGCGGCCCACGAGCTCGGCCGTGCCGGGGTGCGCGTTGTGCGCCTTGACGACGACGGGGCAGCCCGCGGCCAGCGCGGAGGCGGTGTCGCCGCCCGCGGTGGAGAAGGCGAGCGGGAAGTTGCTGGCACCGAAGACGGCCACGGGGCCGACCGGCACCTTGCGCTGCCGGATGTCGGCGCGTGGCAGGGGAGTGCGGTCGGGCAGCGCGGGGTCGATCCGCACGCCGCGGTGGTCGCCCTGGCGCACGACCTGCGCGAACAGGCGGAGCTGGTTGGTGGTGCGGGCGACCTCGCCCGTCAGGCGGGCCGCCGGGAGGCCGGTCTCGCGCATGGCCCGCGCGACGACGTCGGGCGCGACCGCCTCGATGTTGGCCGCGACCTGCTCCAGGAAGCGGGCGTGGGGCTCGGGCGCGAGCGCGGAGAAGGAGGCGAACGCCTCCTGCGCGGCTGCCGTCGCGCGGGCGACCTGTGCCTCGTCGAGCAGGGAGTACGCGGGTTCGAGGGCCTGGGCCGTGGCCGGGTCCTGCCCTGCGAAGGTGCCGGCGGTGCCCGGAAGGGGCGCGCCGGCGACGATCGAGTGGCCGGTGAGCTGGGTCATCGCATGTCTCCTTGAGGGCGTTCGGGTCAGCCGGCCAGGGTGTCGACGGCGGCGTCGGCAGTGCTGGCCGGAGCGGCGCCGGCCGCACCGGGACGCACCCCGGCGGCGTCGATCAGGGCGGAGAGGTCGGCGAGGTCCTGGGTGGTGAGGTCCTGGAGGGGCGCGCGCACGCTGCCCATGTCGCGGCCGACCGCCTTCATGCCGCCCTTGACGATCGAGACGCCGTACCCCTTGGTGCGGTCGCGGATGTCGAGGTAGGGCAGCACGAACCGGCGCAGCTTCTCGGTGACCGCGGCGTGGTTCAGCGCCCGCACGTCGCGGTAGAACTCCAGCGCGAACTCGGGCACGAAGTTGTACATGGCCGACGAGTAGGTGCTCATGCCGAGCTGCAGCAGCGGCAGGGCGTAGGTCTCGGCGGTGGGCAGGCCGCCCAGGTAGAAGAGCCGGTCGCCGTTGGTGGCGTAGACGCGCGTGAGGTGCTCGATGTCGCCGATCGCGTCCTTGAACCCGATGAAGTTCGGGTGGCGCTCGGCCAGCCTTGCGACCGTGGTCGCGGAGTAGATCGCGTTGCCGCGGTTGTAGACGATGACGCCGAGGTCGGTCGCGGCGCAGACGGCGGAGGCATGCTCCAGCAGGCCGTCCTGGTCGGCCTCGGTGAGGTACGGGGGCAGCAGCAGCAGGCCCTCGGCGCCGGCGTCCTGCGCGGCGCGGGCGTTGTCGATCGCCTGGGCGGTGTTGCCGCCCGCGCTGCCGAGCACCGGGGTGCGGCCCGCGGCGGTCTCGACGGCGAGGCGCACCACGCGGGCCGACTCCTGCGGCGTCAGGCTGAAGCCCTCGCCCGTGCCGCCGGCGGCGAAGAGGCCGCCGATCCGGAAGCTCGACTGCCAGTCGATGTGGTCGCGGTACCGCTGCTCGTCGATCGCGCCGTCCGCGGTGAACGGCGTGACGGGGAACGACAGCAGCCCGTCCTTGAGGGCGACGGCGAGCTCCTGCGGTGCATACGTGGCCAAGGTGGCCCCCTCCTGTGACAGACGTCGACGATGGCGACTGGTCGGGCTAGGTTCTCGGCGCCACGGTAAGAACCCTCCACGATGCCTGTCCAAGCCCAAAACGGCATCGACTCATGCCGGCCCTGCATCACCGGCCCCGGCCGGCGTCGTTGAGTGCTGGCTATTTGCGGTATCGAAACGATTCCACGCCACAAAAATACAACACACCAGGCTCTTAAAGAAAAAACACATCACACCACAACACAACAAATAAAGGATGGCGTGGGGGGAGTGAGA
>NZ_JBHWZO010000188.1:0-12247 GCF_042728455.1 Promicromonospora sp. NPDC060204 | reverse complement strand
GAGCTGGCTCAAAGCGAAGAAACCCGGGCCTCAAAGGGGAGACTGTGTGGGCGGGTCCAGGTCAGGGACGGACCCCGGTCAGGCCAGCGCGACCGCCAGTGCGCCCAGCGACTTGAGCGTCTCCTCGGCGGCCTGCTCGTCGTAGCCGCGGGTGCACACCGCGATCACCAGGGCGTCGGGACCGGGCTCGCCCACGAAGGCGACGTCGTGCCGGATGCCGTCCACCCAGCCGGACTTCGAGCCGAACGGCACGGCGCCCGGCTCGCCCGGGCCGGGGACGGCGGCGGTGAGCTGCCGGTCGGTCTGGCGGCCGAGCAGCTCGCACATCCAGGCGGTCCGCTCCGGGCTCGCGAGCGCGCCCGTGACCACGCCGGACATGAGCAGGCACAGGTCGGCCGCCGTCGTGCGGTGCGAGGCGCCGGCCTGCTCGGCGGCGAGGTCGGAGTACTTGCGGCCGAAGGTCGACCCCGTGGCCCCGGCGTCGGACAGCACCTTGTTCACGGCGGCCAGGCCCACGCGTTCGGCCACCATGTTGGTCGCCTCGTTGGAGGAGACGGTGACCATCCGGTCGACGACGTCGCCCAGCGGCATCGATGTGCCGTCGGGCGGCAGGCCCTCGTCGACGTCGTCGGGCTCGATCGTGTACTCGCCCGCGCCGGGCACCTGCGAGGTGAAGGTCCGGGTCGCGGTGCAGGCCTCGTCGAGGCGCGCCGTGCCCGCGTCGAGCTCGCGCGCGGCCGCCACCAGCACCGCGAGCTTCACGGTCGAGGCGGCGTAGAAGTCCAGGTCGTCCTGCCGCGCGGCCAGCACCTCGCCCGAGGCCCGGGCGATCCGGTAGGCCACGACCGGCACCCCGTCGCTGTGCGTCCCTGTCGACACCATGTGCGTGCTCGTCCTCTCGTCGTTACTTCGCCGCGCCGTGCACGACGTCGGCCCAGGCGCGCACCAGCGCACCCGACTGGGCCGCGTTCTCCGCCGCGTGGGCGAGCGCCGCCTCGGCGAGTGCCGCGCGGTCGATGCCCTGCTCCGAGAGCGCGGCCTCGTCCCAGGTCCCGACGCGCTCCGGCCGGGCCTCGGGATGGAACTGCAGCCCCCAGGCGGTCTCGCCCACGCGGAACGCCTGGTTGCGGCAGGCCTCGCTCGTCACCAGCAGCGTGGCCGACGGCGGCAGGGCGGTCACCGAGTCCTCGTGGTTCTCGATCATCCACAGCGGCCCGCCGGGCACGCCGCCGACGCCGGGCACGCCGCCGACGCCGGGCACGCCCGGCAGATCGCCGAACACCGGGTCGTCGGCCGCGGCCGGCAGCACCGTGAGCGCGCACATGCCCCGCTCCGTCTCGCCGGACCGCGCCGTCACGCCGCCGCCCGTGACAAGCGCCAAGAGCTGCCCGCCGAGGCACAGCCCGAGCAGCGGCACGCCGTCGGCCAGGGCCTGGAGCGTCAGCGCCCGCTCGCGGGCCAGGAACGGGTGGCCGGCGTCGTCGTCCGGCATGAAGCCGCCGCCCAGCAGGACCACGCCCCCGAACCCGTCGAGCGTCCCGGGCAGCTCCGCGCCCGGGACGAGGACCGGGTCGAGCCCGGCCTCGGGGAGCCACTGCTCCAGCCGGCCCAGAGAGCTGGTGGACGAGTTCAGGACCACCAGGACGCGTGTCATGCGCCGCTCCGGGACGGGGCCCCGGGCGCCGTCAGCTCGCGCGCGAAGTGGCAGGCGGCGACGTGCGCCGCGGCTCCGGCGGCTCCGGTGTCCGTGGCGCCCCGGGCGACCAGCGCGGGCACGTCCGTCTCGCACGCGTGCGGGATCAGCCGCAGGCCGGACTCCGCGCCGCCGACGGCGCCCGCGTCGCCGCCCGAGGCCGCCTCGCGCCGTGCCTCCGGCAGCGTGGGCGCGAGCCAGCAGCGCGTGTGGAACGGGCAGCCCGACGGCGGGTCCACCGGGGAGGGCGGGTCGCCCTCCAGCACGATCCCGCCGACGCCGGGCCGCCCGGCGCCCGCGACGGCGTCGTCGGACGAGCCCGCTCCGACGGCAGCGCCCGCGGGGACGAGCCGCACCGACGGGTCGGGCACGGGCACCGCGGAGAGCAGCGCCTGCGTGTACGGGTGCTGCGCGGCGTCGTACACCTCGGCCTCGGGCCCCTGCTCGACGATGCGGCCCAGGTACATGACGGCGACGTCGTGGGCGATGTGCCGCACCACGCCGAGGTCGTGCGCCACGAACAGGTAGGACAGGCCCAGCTCCTCCTGGAGGTCCTCCAGCAGGTTGATCACCTGGCCCTGCACGGACACGTCGAGCGCCGAGACCGGCTCGTCGCAGACCAGGATCTTGGGCCGCAGGGCGAGCGCGCGGGCGATCCCGACACGCTGCCGCTGGCCGCCCGAGAACTGGTGCGGGTACCGGTTCGCGTGGTCGGGGTCCAGGCCGACGAGCTCCAGCAGCTCGCCCACCGCGGCCCGCCGTCCGCCCGCCGGGTCGATGCCGTGGATCGCGAACGGCTCGCCCACGATCTCGCTCACCGACATCCGCGGGTTCAGCGACGTGTACGGGTCCTGGAACACCATCTGCACGTCCCGGCGGAGCTGCTTGCGGCCCGCCCGGGACCGGCCCGTGACGTCCTCGCCGTCCACCAGCACCTGCCCGCTGGTCGGCGTCTCGACGCCGACGAGCACGCGGGCGAGCGTCGACTTGCCCGACCCGGACTCGCCGACCAGGCCCAGGGTGCGGCCCCGGTCCAGGGTGAGCGAGACGCCGTCGACTGCCTTGACCGCGGCCGTCGAGCGACGCAGCAGCCCGGAGCGCACCGGGTAGTGCTTGACGAGGTCGCGCACCTCGAGCACGGACTCGCCGGGCTCGGGCCGCTCGTCGACGAGCCCGGCTCCCGCCGGTCGCGACTCAGTCATCGGAGTCTCCCTTCGGCCCGGGCACCGGTGTGCCGGACGCCGGCACGCCGGACGCCGAAGCAGCCACGCCGGCCTCGGGGGCCGGCTCCCGTCCGGCCATGATGTCCTCCGCGAAGTGGCACGCCGACATCCGGCCGGGCGCCGGGGTCGCCCGCGGCGGCACGTCGGTACGGCAGACGTCGCGCGCCGCGTCGCAGCGCGGGTGGAACGGGCAGCCCGCCGGCATCGCTGCCGGGCTCGGCGGGCGACCCGGGATCACGGGCAGGCGGCCCGTCCCGGCCGCGGACGGGATCGACCGCAGCAGCGCCCGCGTGTACGGGTGCGCGGGCGTCGTGTAGACGGGCACCACGGGCGCCTGCTCGACGGCGCGGCCCGCGTACATGACCGTGACGTCGTCGGCGACGCCCGCCACCACGCCCAGGTCGTGCGTGATGAGCACGAGGCCCATGTGCCGCTCCGCCTGGATCTCGGCGAGCAGCCGCAGCACCTGCGCCTGCACCGTCACGTCGAGGGCTGTGGTGGGCTCGTCCGCGATGAGCACGTCGGGGTCCATGGCCAGCGCCGACGCGATCATCACGCGCTGGCGCATGCCGCCCG
The DNA here is from genome assembly GCF_042728455.1 of Promicromonospora sp. NPDC060204. Classification (NCBI taxonomy): domain Bacteria; kingdom Bacillati; phylum Actinomycetota; class Actinomycetes; order Micrococcales; family Promicromonosporaceae; genus Promicromonospora; species Promicromonospora sp. NPDC060204. The sequence goes on along the minus strand of NZ_JBHWZO010000188.1, from coordinate 8,755 downwards.
AGAACTGGTGCGGGTACTCCTTGACGCGGGCCTTCGCGTTCGGCACCTTGACCAGGTCGAGCAGCTCGACCGCCCGCTTGCGGGCGTCGGCGCGGGACAGCCCGCGCCGGGCCCGGAGCGCCTCGGTGAGCTGGAAGCCCACGGTGTGCACGGGGTTGAGCGCGGCCAGCGCGTCCTGGAACACCATCGCCACCTGCTCGCCGCAGCGTGCGCGGTGCTCCTTGCGGCTCAGGGCGAGCAGGTCGGTGCCGGCGAGGCGGACACTGCCGCGCGTGATCCGCGCCGTGTCCGGCAGCAGGCCCATCACGGCCAGCGACGAGACGGACTTGCCCGAGCCCGACTCGCCCACGATCGCGAGCGTGCGGCCCGCCTCCACGCGGTAGGACAGCCCGTCGACGGCGCGCACCGCGCCGTCGGGCGTCCGGAACTCGACGGCGAGGTCGGTGACCTCCAGGAGGGGCTGTGCCTTCACCTGGTCGGCGGCGCTCATGCGCTCAGCCTCGGGTCGAGGGCGTCGCGCAGGGCGTCGCCGAGCACCACCAGCGCGAGGACGGTCGCGATCAGGCAGATCAGGGGCGCGAGCAGGATGTGCGGGGCGCCGCCGAGCACCCACTCCGAGCCCTGCTCGATCTGGATCCCCCAGCTCGTCGCCGGCGGCCGGACGCCGATGCCCAGGAACGACAGCACGGCCTCCGCGCTGATCACCCCGGCCACGGAGGTGGGGAGCAGCGCGGTGACGGTGCCGATGGCGTTGGGCAGCACGTGCCGCACCATGATGCGCAGGTCCGACGCGCCCAGCGAGCGCGCGGCGGTCACGTAGTCCAGGTTCTTCGCCTCCAGGGTGCTGGCCCGCACGTAGCGGGTGTAGGGCATCCAGCCGAACAGGATGAGCACCACCGCGGGCAGCAGGATCACGTTGAACGTGCCGCTGCCGAGGTCGACGCCCTTGAACAGGGACAGCACCAGGAGCGCGGCCAGCAGCAGCGGGACCACCAGGAAGACCTCGACGGCACGGGAGACCAGGTAGTCCACCCAGCCGAGGTAGTACCCGGCGAGCAGGCCGAGGGTCACGCCGATCAGCAGCGAGACGCCGACCACGACCACGGCCAGCAGCAGCGACGGCCGGATGCCGTGCACCAGCGTGGCCAGGACGTCGCAGCCGAGCGAGTCGGTGCCCAGCGGGTGCTCGGAGCCCCAGCCCTGCGGGGTGGTGCGGGCCTCCCGGATCGGGCACGTCCGAGGGCTGGTGGTCGTGAACAGCGTGGGGAACGCCGCCATCAGCCCGAAGAACACGAGCACGACGGCGGCGGCGATCGTGTCCGGCCGGCGGCGGAGCCGGCGCCAGGCGTCGGCGAGCGGGCTCGACGACGCGCCGGCGGTGCGCGGCGCGGTCGGTGCGGGTGTCACGGCGTCACTCATAGCGGATCCTCGGGTCGAGCAGGGCATAGGCGATGTCGACGACGATCATCACCACGACGGTCACCGCGGCCAGCAGGGTGACGATGCCGAGCACGAGCCCGACGTCGTCGTTCTGGACGGCTCCCCACAGGACGCCGCCCATCCCGTAGATGTTCATCAGGCCCTCGGTGATCACGGCTCCGCCGAGGGCCTCGGCGAAGGTGAGGCCGACGGCGGTCACCACGGGCACCGACGAGTTGCGCACCACGTGGTGCACCACGACGCGTCCCTCGGTCAGGCCCTTCGACCGGGCCGTGCGCACGTGGTCGCCCTGGTAGGACTCGAGCTGGCTGGCCCGGACCAGGCGGATGAACGCCGCGGAACCGGCCAGGCCCAGCAGGATCCCGGGCACGACGACGGTGGCCCACGGGTGGTCGGCGTCGAAGGACGGCTTGAACCAGTACGGCGGCCAGCTGTTCTCGCCGAACGTGTCCTCGGCCCAGCGGTTCAGCGGCACGGCGACGACGTACCGGTAGACGATCAGCAGCACGAAGACCGGGAAGGCGTCGATCAGCACCGACGTGAGCCGGATCCCGTGGTCCCCGGCCGAGCCGCGCCAGCGGGCGGCGGCCGAGCCGAGCAGCATGCCGAGCGCCAGCCAGGTGACCAGCACGACGCAGAACAGGCGGATGGTGTTCGGCGCCGCCGTGGCGACGATCTCCGAGACCTCGCGGCCGCGCAGGTTGGTGCCGAAGTCGCCCTGGGCGTACTGGCCGAGGCGCTCGACGAACGGCCCGAGGCAGGGGTTGCCCACCTGGTCGTAGCAGGGGTCGTCGAGGTTGAAGCGCTGCTCGACGGCGGCGATCTGCGCCGGGGTGGCGACCTTGTCGCCGAAGAAAGCCTGCGCCGGGTTGCCGTTGAGCTGGATGGCGACGGTGGTGAGCAGGTGCAGCAGGAACATGACGAGCAGCAGGGTGCCGACCGCCTGGACGGCACGGCGAAGGATGTAGCGCCCCATGGGGACTCCTCAGGTTGTGCGCCGAGTCAGCGCCGTAGTCCGACCAGCGCGCTGACTCGGGGTTGTTCAGGCGCCGAGTCAGCGCGGTGGTCGGACTACGGCGCTGACTCGGCGCACGGGTTACGCCGTGACCTCGATCTTGCGGAGGATCGGCGCGCCCGAGAACGGGTTGAGGATCACGTTGTTCAGCCGGTCGCTGTAGTAGGTGGCGCTGAAGCTCCAGCGGAACGGGATGGTCGGGAACTCCTCGGCGAGGATGCCCTCGGCCTCCTGGTAGAGCGCGACGGACTCGTCGAGCGACGGCGCGGCCGCGGCCTCGTCCAGCTTGGCCTCGAAGTCCTCGCTGTACCAGCCCCAGTGCCCGGCGCCGGGCTCGCCCGACGCGTAGAAGCTGAGGTAGTTCTCGTTCAGCGGGTAGTCCGGGAACCAGTTGTTCCGGAACATGCCGTCGAAGCCCTGCGCCGCACGGGTCGAGAAGTAGTCGTCGCTCGAGACGATGTTGAGCTCGTACGGGATGCCCAGCACCTCCTCGATCGAGTTGCCGATGGCGGTGAAGTACTCGACCTCGGCGTCGTCGTCACCCAGGCTGATCTGGAGCTTCTCGCCGTCGGGCCAGCCGCCGGACTTCTCCAGCGCCGCCTTGGCCGCCTCGGGATCGTAGACGCACCACTCGCACGTGCCGGCCTCGCCGCCGGGCACGCCGCCCGGGACCACCCAGGAGTCGGCGGGCGTGGCCTGACCGCTGCCCAGCGAGGAGATGATGCCCTCGCGGTCGATCGCCATCGAGATCGCCTTGCGGAAGTCGATGTCGTTCCACGGGCCCTCGGTGTAGCCCGAGAAGCCGAGGTACGTCAGCGAGGCGCCGGGGCGCTCCACGTAGCGCTCGGAGAGCTCCGGGTCGTTCTTCGCGGACTCGACCTCGGCGGTCGGCGGGTACGACAGGTCGAGGTCGCCGGCCTTGAAGTCCGCCCACCCCGCCGTCTCGCCCGCCGCGTACTCGGTCCAGTGGATGGCGTCGTAGCTCGGCGTCTCGTCGAGCGGGTAGTCGGCCCACTTCTCGACGGTGAGCTCCTGGCTCTGCTGCCAGTCGGTCACCTGGAACGGGCCGTTGCCGATCGGCTCGATCGCGCACTTCTCGACGTCGTCCAGGCACTCCTGCGCGATCGGGAAGAAGCCGGTGTAGCCGAGCATCGTCGCGAAGCCGGCGAACGGCGAGGCGAGGGTGACCTCGAGGGTCAGGTCGTCGGTGACCTTCAGCCCGGACAGCTCGTCCGCGGCGCCCTCGGCGGTGATGTTGCCGTCGTCGTCGGTCGTGGGCTGCATCTCGTCGTAGCCCTCGACGATGCCGAAGAAGTAGTTGGAGTACAGGCCGTTGTCGCCGTCGGCCGTGTAGTTCCAGGACCGGGCGAACGCCTCGGCGTCGACGGGCTCGCCGTTCTGGAACGTGAGGTCCGGCTTGATCTTGATGGTCCAGACCGTGTTGTCGTCGTTCGGCTCGATGGACTCGGCCACGTAGTTGTACGGCTCGGTGGTCTCCGGGTCGTACCGGACCAGACCGTCGTACACCACGTCGAGGACGCTGATGTTGTCGTAGGCCCCGGCGTCGCCGGGGAACAGCGTCTCCATGTCCTGGCTGATCCAGGTCTCCAGCGTGACCGGCCCGTCGCCTTCGACGGTGTCGTTCGGGGTACACCCGGCCACGGTCAGGGCCACCACGGCCGCCGACGCGGCGAAGGTGGCGAAACGTGCTTGCCTCACTGATTGCCTCCCCAGTTCGTCTCCCCGGTCAACTGGCGGGGAGGTTTGGACCATATCGCCACGGAAGTGGGGCCGCCTGGAAAGTCGTGTTAACCGTCTGTAACGATTCGTCAGGTCTCCTTCCTTGCGAGCGACCTGCGCTCACGCGGAAGGAGACCCGACGGACGGCGAACGTCAGCAGCCGCCGAGGTCCCGCCACGGCCCCCACGGCGTGGCCGAGGGCTCCTGGTTCCGGCTGTACCACTGCGCGGTCCAGCGGTGGCCGTGGTGCACCACCGTCTCGCCGCCGTCGTACACCGCGGTCGGCGTCCAGGCCGGGTACGTGCCGCCGGTGCAGGCCTGCGGGGCGCCCACCTCGGCCCACGGGCCCCACGGCGTGGCGCCGGGGGTCTGGCCGCGCGTCCACCACAGCGCGGTGAACACCGCGCCGTCGTGACTCACCTGGTCACCCGCCATGTAGACGGCGCTCGCGGACCAGGCCGGGGCCGCCGGCGCCTCCGGCTCGACGAGGCGTCCCACGCCCCAGCGGGCGGTGGACTGGTAGCCCGTGCCCGTGGGGTCGGCCCAGTTGCGGACGGCGGTCCGTGCGCCGCCGGCCGCGTCGTTGACCTGGAAGTCCAGGCCGTGGAACGTGCCCGGACCGCCGTACGACAGCAGGTCCACCGACGCCTCGACGCGGTAGCCGCCGTCGGTCGCCGTGGCGGCGCTGGACACGCGGGCGCGCTGCGCCGCCTCGTCGCCGGTGCCGAAGGAGACGGCGTTGCGGGCCGAGACCCGGATCTGCGTGTCGTCGGCCCGGTAGCCGCCGTTCTTCGCGTTGCCGCCGTCCACGTAGATCTCCACGGAGTCCTGGATCCACGGGTCCGAGCCGGAGACGTCGACCACGGGGTCGGCGACATCCGCCAGGACGTAGAGCGTGCCGTCCTTCCACAGGGTGTGGATTGTCGCGACGGCGCCGTCAGAGCCCTCGACCTGCTTGGCGGTGGTCACCGCATTGCCGGCGGTAGCCCAGACGTCGTCGACGTCGCCGTCGACCACCGGGGCCTGCGCGGCCTCGGCGACCTCCAGGTACGACAGCTCCTCGACCAGCGTGAGCGTGCCCACCGCACCCGGCGAGTTCCACGCGGTGGTCTCGTCGCCGCTGGTCACCCGGGCGTCGAACGTGGCGGTACCGCCCTCGGCGAGGGTCGCGGGCAGGTGCACGACGACGTCGTAGCCGCCCTCCCGCTCGCTCACCTCCGCGGCCGCTCCGTCGCCCGTCACGGATCCGTCCCGGCCCACCACGTACTCGGCGTCGTCGAGCATCAGGGTCACGGCGTCGCCCGCTGCCGCTGCGGCCTCGTCCACCGTGACGAACGCCGTCAGGTGGTCGGCCGCCCAGCGGAGCTGGAAGGCGGCCGCGCCGCCCTCCGGGGCCTCGAACGTGTGCCGCGGCAGCCGGTCCCACACCGGGGACGCCGTGGCCGAACCGTCGAGCGGAACGTCCCCCGCGAACACGTTCGCCGTGCGCAGACGCGCCGGCAGCTCGGCCCCGGCCGCGCCGTAGTACGCGGGCTTGGCCTGGAAGCGGTCGTCGAAGAGCAGCGGCGCACCGCTGTCGACCCGCCACGACCGGCCGTCGGTCAGGCCCCAGGCCGTCACGCTGAACAGGTCCTCGGCGTGCGCGCGGAACACCTCGAACGCGTCGCGGTAGTAGTAGCCCTGGTCGACCAGCCGGGCCTGCGTGACCGGCGTGCCCGTGGTGACGTCCAGCTCCGTGACGGCCTGCGTGACCGGCAGGTCCGCGAACCGCTCGATCGCCCCTTCCAGCGCGCTGACCGGCATCGCGAGCGACACGTGGAACTGGTGCCCCACGCCGTCGACCGGCACGCCGCGCTCCAGCAGCCGGTCCACCAGCGCCCGGTACCGGTCCTGCTTGCCGCCCTGCTCCGTGTTGTAGTCGTTGATGAACAGGGTCACCGGGCGCTCGCGCACCGCGTCCGACGGCGGGGCGGCGTACGTCTCGTTGAACGCCTCGTCCGCGTACTCGAACGCGAGGTCGATGTACTCCTCGCCCAGGATGCGGAACCACTCGCTGCGGCGCAGGCCGTCCGGGTTCTCCGCGCCGTCCGAGACCACCTCGTTGACCACGTCGAACGCGACCAGCGGGTTCGTGGCCGAGCCGAAGAGCCCGTAGTCGTCGCTCAGGTTCTCCGCGATGCCGAACACGTGGTCGTGCAGGCGCTCGCGGAGCACCGCCCGGCCCGCCTCGTCGGCCGCCAGCGGCTCGCCGGCGTCGTCCTGGAAGAACCAGTCCGGCGTCTGGCTGTGCCACACCAGCACGTGGCCGTAGACCCGCAGGTCGTTCTCCTGCGCGAAGTCCATGAGCGCCGTCGCCTCGGGGTGCCGGCGCAGCGTTCCGTCGGCGTCGTACCAGGCCTCCGGCTTCATGTGGTTCTCGGGCGTGATCTGGCCGAAGTGCCTCCTCAGCAGCTGGGCAGCCGCGCCCGACGTCTCGCGGCTGTCGATCGCGACGCCGACCGGGAAGTCGACCGTCTCCTGGAGGCCGGTCAGGTCCTCGATCAGCGGCGGCTCCGGGACGGACACCACGATGTCGTCGATCAGCCAGTCGCTGGTGTTGCCGCCGTTGTACGCGGTCTCGAAGTAGAGGAGCGCGCTGTCGTGGTCCGGCATGGTGAACGTCGCGGTCACCTCGGTCCAGCCGCTGCTGGACAGGCCCGTGAACTGGCCGAGCGTCGAGAACGTCTGGGTGCCGTCGACCGTGCTGGCCAGGCTCAGCCAGACGTCGCCCGGCGTCTGCCCCGCGGGGAAGCGCACCCAGGCGGAGACGTCGTAGGTGACGCCCGCGCGCAGCACGCCCGTGACGTCCCGGCCGATGCCGTCGCCGGTGTCGTCGCGGCCGGTGAGCGCGGCCGCCCAGGTGCCCCCGTGCGCGTCGGCGTCCGTGACCGCGAGCGTGAAGTCGGAGGCGTCGGTGCCGTTGCGCGGCGCCCACCCGCCGAGGGTGCCGTCCTCGAAGTCGGTGCTCAGCACGGTGCCCGACGCCGGGGGCGTGCCCTGCGGGAACGTGAACGCCCAGCCGTCGGCGAGGCGTTCGCTGACGACGGTGCGCACCGCCGCGAGCGTGCCGGACCGGTCGCCGCCGCCGTCGTGCGCGAGGACCAGCTCGCCCGGGACCATGGCGGTACGCAGGTTCGCGGTGAGGGTCTCGACGTCCTGGGTCTCCCAGTCGGCGATGGTGTTCCGGACGGCGAGCGGCTGCATGCCCAGCTCGACCGCGACGCCGGGCGTCACGCCCCAGGAGCCGTTCGGGGCACGCCAGAACGGGACCTTCTGGTTCGGGTCGCCCAGCGCGTCGCGGATGATCCCCAGGTTCTCGACCAGGTCGGCGCGCACCTGCTCCTGCGTCCAGGAGCCCATGTCGGCGTACGACGTCGAGTGGTTGCACAGGACGTGGCCCTCGGAGACGATCCGACGCAGCAGCGCGGCGCCGCCCTCGGCCTGGATGTTCTGGCCGATGACGCAGAAGACGGCCTTCAGGTCGTGCTCCGCGAGGAAGTCCAGCAGGGCGGGCGTGGTGCCGGGGTTCGGGCCGTCGTCGAAGGTCAGGGCGGAGACGTTCCCGCTGCCCTCGGCGGCGTGAACCGGCGTGGGCACGGGGTTGATCGCCCCGCCGGGCACGACGTCGTCCGGGGGAACCGTGTCAGAGGTGGTCACCATGATGTCGTCCACGAGGAGCGTGTAGGGGGCGTCCTGGTCGGTGCTGCCGAGGTAGGCCTGCAGCTCGGCCGGGTCGGCGTCGGCGGCGGCCGTGTACGTGCCGGTCACCGTGGTCCAGCCGGTGCCGACCGTCGTGTTGCCGACCCAGGTGTACGCCGGCTTCACGACGAACCGGACGCCGGTGCTGGTGGGGGCGGGCGGGTCGGTGGGCTCCGCGGGCTCCGCGAGGCGGGCGCGCATGCTGAACGTGTAGGTCAGCCCCGGGCGGAAGATCCCGGTGGGGGACTGAAGGCCCTCGTAGTCGGCGGCCCGCGTGATCGCGAGCACGCTGCCCGCGCCGTCGGGGTCCGGGACGACGTCGAGGCCCGCGCCGCCGCTGGGGGTCCACGTGCCGGTGGTGCCGTCCTCGAAGTCGACGACGGTGACGACGGTGTCGGCGGCGGCGGTGGGTGCTGTCGGTGCCGGTGCCGCCGTGGCGGCGGGTGCGGCGACCAGGGCTCCCGTGGCGAGGAGCGCGACGGTGCCGAGGCCGGCCGTCCAGCGGCGGGTGGCCCGGGTGCCGGTTGCCGGGTCGGCGGCGGCGAGCCGGCGTGTGAAACGATTTCTGCCGGGCGAGCGATCTCGGGCGATGAAACGATTTCGATGAGGCATGCTGCGCTCCCTTGCGCGTGTCTCGGGTGGGCGGACGCCGGGGCGACGGTGCCGCGGCGAACGTAGGGGCAGCGTAGCCAGCGTGCCCGGACGCCGTCGAGACCCGGCTCGACAGATCAGCCGGCCGCGAGGTCGGCACCTTCCTGCGAGGTCGGCGCTCTGCATCGAGATCGGCACAGGCCTGTGCCGATCCTGTCTCTTATACACATC